>JAJZFK010000264.1 GCA_021805405.1 bacterium | reverse complement strand
CTTTCCCATAAGCCGCCAGCGCAAAAGCCTGCTAAATAATCGTTCTAAATCACCCGATATACATCTCGCCGTGAGTCCGTAATCGCATTGCTGGGGGTACAATTAGGCTTGAGAAAGTATTGAAGAGTTACCTTTCAAAGAAGTCTGGAGAATCTGACGTGACAGATCAAAGTGTTAAGGCGGACATCGGCGTTTTTGGCGGCAGCGGCTTTTATAGCCTGTTTGAAAATGTGCAGGAAGTCAAGATAGAAACACCCTTCGGTGCACCTAGCGATTCCGTGTTTCTTGCAGAAGCACATGGCAAGAAAGTTGCATTCCTACCACGCCATGGGCGGCACCACACCATTCCACCCCACAATATAAACTACCGCGCCAACGTCGCTGCAATGAAGCAGCTCGGTGTGCGATACGTTATTAGCCCTTGCGCCGCTGGCAGCCTACAGCGCCATGTAAAGCCCGGTGACTTTGTGGTTTGTGACCAGTACGTTGACCGCACGGCAAACCGCAACGACTCCTTCTACGACGGGCCAGAAGTCTATCATGTTTCCAGTGCGGAGCCGTACTGTCCGCACCTTCGGGAACTAGCAATAAAGGCGATTAAAAGCCAGGGAATTACCGTTCACGAAAAAGGCACTGTGGTAGTCATTCAGGGCCCAAGGTTCTCTACGCGAGCCGAAAGCCAGTGGTTTACGCGGGCAGGCTGGGAAGTAATCAACATGACCCAGTACCCTGAGGCGTATCTTGCCCTTGAGCAGAACATTGCAGTAGTTAACATTGCGCTTATCACCGACTATGACTGCGGCCTTGTGGCGGAAGAACAGATTGCCCCCGTAACACAGGAAGAGGTCTACCGGGTCTTTCTTCAGAATGCCTCACGGGTTAAGGCAGTAGTATCCGAGTTAATCCGTACGATTCCGCTAGATCTTGAGAGTCCGTGTCATCATGCACTTGACTTCGCAAGGGTTCAGGCTTGAGCCAGCGCGAAAACGGCAACATCGAACCCGTGGCATGGGCAAATGGCTGCATCCGGCTACTCGATCAAACAAAACTTCCCCACCAGGTCTGCTGGGTGGAGATCGATAATTGGCGGGACACGGCTAGCGCCATTAGGACCATGATTGTTCGAGGTGCCCCGGCTATAGGGTGTACAGCAGCACTTGGTCTTGCTCTTGCGGGTAGATGCACGATTGCGCCTGGTCGCGATGCGTTCCTGGATAAGTTGCAGGTTGCCGCCGATGGTCTGTGTGAAGCGCGTCCAACGGCGGTAAACCTAAGTTGGGCCGTGAACCGGCTGATGACCCTGGCACGATCGATAGCGGAAGTAACTGAAATTAAGCAAGCGCTCATTGATGAAGCTCTCAAGATGATTGATGAGGACATTCAAATCAATCGCAAGATGGGCAAGTTTGGTGCAGAACTTCTTCCAGATACATGTAACGTAATGACGCACTGCAATGCAGGTGCGCTCGCTACCGCCGGCTTCGGCACTGCTCTTGGCGTGATAAGAGCCGCTGTTGAGGAAGGCAAACATGTAAACGTATTCGCTGACGAGACTCGGCCGAGGCTTCAGGGCTTGAAGCTAACTGCATGGGAGTTGATGGAGAGCGGCATTCCTGTAACAGTAATTACAGACAACATGAGCGCTGCCCTGATGCACACCAACAGAATTGATTGCGTTATTGTTGGTGCCGACAGAATTGCGAGTAACGGCGATACCGCGAACAAAATTGGAACGTATGGGCTTGCGGTAATTGCTGCACATCACAAGGTTCCGTTCTATGTAGCTGCTCCGGTTTCGACATTCGATAGCAGCCTTGCAAATGGCCTCGGTATCCCCATTGAGCAACGTGATCCCACTGAGGTTACACACGTCGACGGACTGTCACTCGGACCGCAAAACGTTGCTGCTTGGAACCCAGCCTTTGATGTCACACCTGCTGAACTCATAACAGCGATTATAACGGAACGCGGAGTTATACGTCCACCGTTTACGGGCAGTATCGCTTCAATTCTAAAAGTGGCTGAGTAATACTTTGGTTGCACAGTTTGTGCGCCTGTGGCACATACCCATGGAGGAGATAATAAGATGACAAAACTGCTTGCCGAGAGTCTTGTACGAGATATTCCGGACTTTCCCAAACCTGGAATACTATTCAAGGACATCACACCAGTCGTTCAGAACTATGCAGCCTTGAAAGAAGTGGTTGAGAAAATGGCCGATTTTGGCCGTTCATGCAAGGTAGACCTCGTAGTAGGCATAGAGGCTCGCGGCTTTCTTTTTGGTGCCCCTATCGCTCTGGAGTTGCATACTGGCTTTGTACCCCTACGTAAACTTGGGAAGCTGCCTGGCAACCGCATTACCGAGGAATACGCACTAGAATATGGCACCAATACCGTGGAAATGCATAACGATGCAATTGAGCCGGGTATGCGTGTCCTTATTGTAGACGATCTGCTCGCCACAGGTGGTACCGCCGCAGCAGCGGCCCGGCTGGTAGAGCGTGCACATGGTGTAGTCGCTGGCTTCTGCTTTCTGGCAGAGCTCGATTTCCTGGAGGGTCGAAAGGCTCTGGACAAGTACCCCATTTCCTCACTCCTGCATTATGATTAAGAGTGTTTTGGAGCCATAAATTGGAAATTCGGTGCTACATTTTAACTTAAGTTAGCAGCACCGAATTTCTTTAGACGGGTAGAATTAACCCGTCCTATCACGCTCTATTTAATTTTGCCGGTATACTATTTTTTGTGCAAACCATTCTTATTCAATTCCGCGCTTACTATATCGGCACTATATCCCGGGAAGTACAGGGCTACCAAACTATTTCATTTATCAAATTGTGTTCGCAAGATAGTCTGGTACATAGGTTTGTGCTGCCATGAGTTCTGTACCATTTTTCTATACCGAGCTCATGCAGCAATACAATATGGGTCCCTCGCACCCAATGAAGCCGCAGCGCCTGAAAATGGTGAAGGAGTTGCTCAACGACTATGGAATGTTCAACGCTCAGCTCGAACTAACCGAACCAACTCCAGCAGGTTTGGCTGATGTTCGTGCCATTCATTCCCCGGAATATATCGATGCACTGCAGGCCTGCGAGTCCGGCAGCCCGGCCGTGGATGTACGCAGGTTTGGGCTGACAACCGCCGATAATCCACTTTTCCGTGGCATCTTTTCTGCCTCAATGCTCTACACGGGTGCTTCGCAGGACGCGGCGCAGGCTGTAATGGATGGAGCACCTGCAGCTATTAATATCTCTGGAGGGTTGCATCACGCTCATGAGAGTAGAGCCGCCGGTTTCTGCGTATTAAACGACTGCGCGGCAGCAATTAACCGCCTTAAGAAGAAATACCACAGAGTTGCGTACGTCGACATTGACGTGCATCACGGTGATGGTGTTCAGGAACTTTTCTACTCGAATCCCTCTGTACTAACTATATCTATTCACGAAAACGGCCGCACACTGTATCCGGGAACAGGTTCACCTTCGGAAATAGGGACAGGTGAGGGTGAGGGTACTTGTGTAAACATTAACATCGCCGCAAAATCAACGGACGAGATATGGCTTGGCGCCTGGCGCGCTGCAGCAATCCCCGTGCTTCGCGACTACAACCCAGAGGCTATTGTACTGCAGATGGGCGCGGATGCGCATGCACTAGACCCACTGGCAAACCTAAGGCTCACGGCACAGGGATGGCTGCACGCTGTTCAGGACATAATAAGCCAGGGTAAACCGTTAGTTGTGCTAGGTGGTGGAGGGTACAATCTTGCAACGGTTACACGAATGTGGGCACTAGCATCCGCTTTGGTTGCGGGTACAAGGCTGGACGACGCGGTTCCTGCAAATAGTAGCTTTCTACAATACGATAGCACGTTGCTGGATACAAGCGACTATCTACCAGACTACCTGGAGTTTGAATATGCATCCGCTCGCACAGTGGCGTTCACCACCGAGTTGGAGCGCAACCTTCAAGGATATTATCACATTGGACGTGGCTCCCAAAATCGCATAGCATAGGGCAAGCCAATTGTTACGTGGTGGTCATAGAAACCATCCGAAAGGAGCATTGCTTAGATGAAACGGATCCCACTGCCAGCCCTCACGGCTGCAGTCGTGTGCCTCAGTCTACCCATGATCGCTGCGGCACAGAATGGTGCACCGCCGGCCAAACCGGGTCAGCCCACTGCATCTGCGCCAAAAGCAGCAGAACCTACTGGTTCGGATGTTGTAGGATCAGTTTACGACACAAAGGTTACCTGGGATGGTTTGTTCGCTTACCTCCAGCAGACCAATCCTGCAGAGTTCGATGCTTTTATATCACAAACGGTGGGGCCGTACGTGGCAGGCGAGCTCCTGGGTCCAAATGCCGGGCCGAGCGTTACAGTCACGAAGGAAGAGGCTTTTCAACAGCTACGCAATAACCCGCCCCCAGCACTCGCAAATGCGCTAGAATCCCTTCTTGAGCGCGATATGGTGGATACCGCCGCACAGCAGGCTCACATTGTCGTTACGCCAGCTCAAGTGCAGGACATGGTGAGCGAACGGCTCGCGGCAATGCGCAAGGGCGGCCAGATTCCTCCAGGCGTAACCAATGATCAGTTTCTCGCCACACAGCACATGACTGTAGCGAAACTAGAGGGTTTGTTTAAGCCAGTAGCAGAACTCACCGCGCTGTTAGACCAGCATATAGCAGAAATTCAAGGACATCCAATAGGCGATAGCGACTTCCTTGAGGCCAGCCATATCCTAATTCCAGATCCACCGTTGGGGCCAACTCCCTCCGCGGCTGCCAGGAAGAAGGATACCGAAGCTCTCGCGAAAGTAACACAAATCCGCGACGATATCGTTTCTGGCAAGATGACATTCGCAGCCGCAGCAGCCAAATATGGCACCGATTCAACCAAGACACATGGTGGCGACCTCGGAGTTTTCATGCGTGGAATGATGACACCCTCGTTTGATAAGGCTGTCTTTGCACTAAAGAAGGGCGTCATTAGTGCGCCAGTTCGCACCCACTATGGTTACCACCTCATCCTGGTTACCAAAATGGGCAGCGAGCTTACCCATGACCAGCGCACACAGGCGTTGCGCCAGCGAGAAAACCTTATAATTGGCGAATTCAACCAGGAATTGCAAACCAAAGCCAAACTGGTCAACACGTTGCAAAAGAATATGCCTGCACCACCAACGCAGCAAGACAGCAACTAGCCTTTGACCGGTGTATTGTAACCATTGTTAGGGGCAGGTGTTAATGCCGCCCCTAACCCTAAGATAAGTAACCCTTGTGCCTGATTATGTCCCCAATTGACAAGATCCAAGCACATTCACGATGGTGGAGCAGCTTTTAGTATGTTTTCCTGGCAGCAAAATAGGCGGTACAGAGCCGTAAGTATTGGCGTGGTTATAACCGGTGTTTTTACTATATCGTTAGGCACTGGCGCCTCCTTGGCCCAGCAACCCAACCCTCTTGTAAAAGCACAACCCCATGTTGAACAACAGGTGGTACTGCCTGCACAGGCAAAAACTAGCGCGCCTGCTCCCTCTTCCACGCATGTCACAAATCCAAACCGGCGCACAATAACGGCCTCCACGACACTGCATCTCTTCGGGTATTCGTTTTTTGCCCCTGCCCGTGCCTACGTAAGTGCACAATACCGCGCTCTCGTATCGCCGTCGCGCCAATTCGAAAGTACAATGGGTGGTCCTTATGGGCAGGGTTCTGCACAGATTAATCCCATTCTGCCGGGGATGCCCAATGGATTACAGCAGGGCTCCCGTCCGGTACCAGGTAGCAACGTTACTATACCTCCGCCACCCGGCTACGTACCTGCGGTGGGCGCCGCAGCTGCAGGTGCTGCCACAACAGGGGTTGTGGTACCCCCAATGACTGGCAGCAGTACCTCGATAACTCCAGGGCCTTCAGCGCAGGGTAATTCAGGTGCCGCAACTAACTTTGCACGGCCTGTTGGGGTTCCAGTAGCTGGTGCAGGACAGCCTCAATACCCCTATAATGGGGTGAATCCGTATGGTGGAGAATATCCAGGCGGCTATCCACCTCCTGATCAGTACGGCATGTACCCCTATGGTAATCCTAACCTTCAATCGCAATTCACGCAGTCCCCACCGTCTCAGAGTGCCTTCAGTGGTATCATCACGCCGTATCAGCAGATTGCATTCAATGTTGCGGCAACAACGCCCGCCAGCTACCGCCTAACAGGTGGTGACCAACTAACCATCCGCTACTCAAACCCTGCGATGGAGGCTCGGGAGATCACCGCGAAAGTTGATTCTGCTGGCCGCGTACAGTTAAATTCGCACGGTGCGGTTAATGTTGCAGGCCTCACCCTCACTCAGGCCGAAAAGGTGATAAAGCAGCGACTAACACAAGATTTCAAGAATTTATCCGTCACTGTTACACTGCGTGAACTGCATTCCATTTCTATCACTGTTGCTGGGCAGGTGCAGGTTCCTGGTACATACGTGGTCCCTGCAGTAGCTACCGCGTTCAATGTGCTCTACGCAGCGGGTGGCCCCACCCGTGATGGATCCTTGCGCGATATTCAGGTTCGAAGGAACGGGGTGACCCTTCACATAGATTTCTATTCCATGCTTGCAGGGGCAGCTGTGCCTCACTCTGGGAATTCATATGCACCAGATATCAACTTGCAGCCCGGCGATGTTCTCTACGTTCCATATGCACAGGCCCGCGTCTCCATAGAGGGCGCTGTGCACACACCCGCTATATACGAACTTACACCCGGTGAGACAATTGCCGAGGCCATCAAAGTAGCAGGCGGACCTCGCACGGCAGACGCATCTAGCACAGTTGAGGTATCTACACTAGCCCCCGGCCGGGCACATATTATCAAGACGCTGGATCTGGAGGCACCTCAGGCGGCCTCTACCGCGCTCTACGACGGTGACATCATTCGCATACTTCGTATTAAGTCTACAATTGAAAATATGGTCACTGTTACTGGTGCGGTAACTCAGCCAGGA
>JAJZFK010000522.1 GCA_021805405.1 bacterium | reverse complement strand
GTTCATAGGAACAAATGCAATCTCGTCGCAACCAGGGTAAAACTCATCGATAACGAATTGCGGCAACTGACCTGAATGGTTGGTAGTCACTTGTATGGAACGTACAGAAACCTGCTGGAGTACGAGGCCACCTCGAATTACCAGTGCAGCCCCAGCCGCCTTGGTGTTGAGCCGCGTGTCCACGACGTCAGCTTCTGTTATCGCCTGAAAGCAGTCGAAGCGATTGTCGCGGTTACCCACAGCTGCCCCCGTGGCCACGGTAGTACCAGAAGCCTCCATGAGCATTGTAGTGATCGGAAGCAGTGCCTTATGCAGGCAGCGCACACGGCTCCCGCCCCCGCACCCAAGCGCATCCGTTCGAAATGCTAGGGCAATTGTCAATTCGTTAAGGTGGAGTACTGCTCGGCCCCCTGTTGGCCTGCTGACTACTTGAAGGCGGTAGTCCGTCACCAAATGCTGCCAGTTATCAGGGAGCGTATGCTGATTTCGTCCAAGTGAAAGAGCTGGAGCCTCCCACTTATATAGACGCGCAATGCCGGCAAAGTTGCACTCCGCAAGTACATCCAGCATTGCTTCGTCTATATTCATATTCCGTTGAGAGTCGGCTACCAATTCCGGTAGCAGCACGACTTTCATTCCACTACTGCTTTGGTTCACTGTCGGTGAATAGAGGCTC
Organism: bacterium; assembly: GCA_021805405.1. Taxonomy (GTDB): domain Bacteria; phylum Armatimonadota; class Chthonomonadetes; order Chthonomonadales; family Chthonomonadaceae; genus JAJZFK01. Next base: position 6,350 of record JAJZFK010000522.1, on the reverse strand, counting down.
ATACCGCAGATCCAGTGACTTCACGGCGAGCGTCTCATCCAGGCGGGAAACCGGCGTAAAGTGGGGCGCGGTCTTAAGCTGCTCTGGGCATTCGATAGCCTCTACGGCGATCTTCTTCATGACCCCTATGAAGTGATCGAGCGTCTGCTTGCTCTCCGTTTCGGTGGGTTCAATCATCAGCGCCTCCGGCACTATAAGCGGGAAGTAATTGGTAGGCGGGTGAATTCCATAGTCCATTAATCGCTTCGATATATCAAGAGCTCTTACGCCGGACCTCTGCTTTTGTCGCGATGCCGTAAGCACGACCTCATGCATACAGATAGGGTTACCATAAGCAACATCATAACTTTCCTGTAACTGTGTACGGATGTAGTTTGCGTTGATTACGGCATTCTCCCCCACTGCCCGTAAACCCTTGGGTCCAAGTGCCCGAATGTATGTGTAGGCCCGAACAGCAATAAGGAACGCACCGTAAAACGAGTGTATCTTGCCAATGGACTTCGGTCGTGCGTGGTCAAACGCATATTTGCCTGATTGTTCGTCCTTCCCAACCACAGGTATTGGCAGGTACGGCTCCAGCAGCTGCTTAACGCTGACCGCACCGCAGCCAGGACCGCCACCACCGTGCGGGGTGCTAAACGTTTTATGCAGATTGAAATGCATTACGTCAAACCCCATATCGCCAGGGCGTGTAAGCCCCAGCATTGCGTTCATGTTTGCTCCGTCGCAATACACCAGCCCCCCAGCCTCATGAACGAGCCTGCAAATTTCCGTGATATCCGACTCAAATAGTCCGACGGTATTGGGGTTGGTGAGCATGAGCGCGGCAGTATCATCTCCGAGTGCGGCTTTCAGCTGCTCCAGATCGGTGCATCCCTTGCTGTTGGAGGGGATACCCTTCACTTTGAACCCGCAGGATGCCGCGCTCGCTGGGTTGGTACCATGAGCGGAGTCTGGAATGACTACCACCTTCCGCTTCGTGTCACCTCTGTCTGCATGATACGCCTTGATCATCATCATGGAGAGTAGCTCTCCGTGTGCACCTGCGGACGGCTGAAGCGTGGTGGCGTACATACCGCAAATGTCGGCAAGATGCTGCTGTAGCAGATAAATAAGCTCAAGGGCACCCTGGGCCGTTTCAACCGGTTGCAGCGGGTGCAGCCCTGCAAACCCTGGTAGCGATGCGGTTCGTTCGTTTATACGTGGGTTGTATTTCATGGTACAGGAACCTAGTGGGTAGAAACCTGTATCAATGGCGTAATTGCGCTGGGAAAGCCGTGTAAAGTGACGTACTACGTCTAGTTCTGATACCTCCGGTAGCGGGAGGCTGTCGCGAAGATTTGCGGCACCTAAAAGCAGTGCAGGGTCCGTGCGCTCCACGTCACAATCTGGCAGGTTTGCACCGCGACGTTCTGCGCGGCTCATCTCAAATATAAGTGGCTCGTGGCTATCCATTAGTGGGTACCCTCGCTCAATATATTACCTACGGCCATTACTAGCGCGTCGATATCAGCACGTGTCTTGGTTTCTGTGACACATATCAGCCAGCCGTTCTTGAGATCACTTCCATAGGGTGTTAGTGATAGCCCGCCGATAATGCCATATGCGATAAGCTTCTCATTGACGTTCTCAGGATCAACTGGAAGCCGAAGCGCAAACTCCTTAAAAAACGGACGATCTGGCATCAGCATACTTACACCTGGTAGTTTGCAGAGCTCGGTACAGGCGTAGTGAGCCTTTTGCAATGAAAGGTCTGCTGCTGTAATGAGCCCGTTTTTGCCTAGCGCGCTAAGGTAGATGGTGGCCGACAGCGCGAGCAGTGACTGGTTTGTGCAGATATTACTGGTCGCCTTTTCACGGCGAATGTCCTGTTCTCGGGTTCGCAATGTCATTGTATAGCCGCGACGGCCCTCTGCGTCAACTGTACCACCAACGATACGGCCGGGAAAGCTGCGCACGTACTTCTTTTTGCAAGCGAAAAAGCCAAGCAGCGGCCCACCAAAGGCCATCGCATTTCCAAGGCTCTGCCCCTCCCCCACCACCACATCTGCGTCATATTGCGCTGGCGGCTTGAGCAGTGCCAGGGCCACAGGATCGCTGGCAACAACGAGTAGTCCGCCAACTGCATGGATGGCAGCAGAAATAGGCGCGAGTTCCTGAATGCAGCCAAAGAAATCCGGGCTCTGTGTAAGTACGCACGCCGTATTTGCCGTAATGAGGTCCAAAACGGTTTGGGTAGAAGCTTCAACATACTCCAGGCTGGAGGAGCGCATGTAGGTTCTCACTACTTCCCGGTAATTAGGGTGCACGTTGTTGAGCACAACAACCTGCTCGCGCCCCGTAGTGTGAACCGCCATAAGTGCCGCTTCTGCAAGGCTGGTGGCAGCATCGTACATGGAAGCATTGCTGATCTCCATGCCAGTTAGGCCGCAGATCATCGTCTGGAACTCGTAGACAGCCTGCAGCATGCCCTGGCTCATTTCTGGCTGGTAGGGCGTATAGGCCGTTGCGAACTCACCGCGGGATGCCAGCGCGCCAACGACGGCGGGCCGGAAGTGATCGTAGATGCCTGCTCCCAGGTAACACGCCATCTGTTCCGCGTTCGCATTTCGCGCGGCAAGCGCGCTAAGGTGGCGATAAAGATTGTGCTCGTCCAGCGCTGGTGGTATGGGCAGGTCGCCCTGCCAGCGGATTGCCTCTGGTATGGGAGCTAGAAGGTCTGTAAACGAATTAACACCAATCGCCTTGAGCATCTCAAGTCGATCTGTGTCTGTATTGCTGATGTACGCCACTTGATCAGTGGCCCCCCGCCTCGGCGAACTTCACGTAATCCTCGGCACTCATCAATTCGGCAAGTTCGGACGGATTAGCAAGTTCCACCTTTATGAGCCAGCCCTTGCCAAATGGATCTTCATTCACCGATTCAGTGTGATCTACAATCTCGGAGTTTATCTCGGCAACAGTTCCGCTCACTGGTGAAAACAGCTCGGAAACAGCTTTGACAGACTCCACTTCGCCGAATTGGCCATCGTACTGAAGTACTCTTCCCGGCTCCGGCAGATCGAGATAGGTGATGTCTCCAAGTTCTGCCTGTGCATGGTCGGTAATACCGATTGTAACCACATTGCCATCAAGCCGAACCCATTCATGGGTTTTGCTGTACTTTAAATCTGCTGGTGTTGTCGCCACTTTATTTGTCCTCTCTTGTTATCGAGCACTCTGGAGCATAGCCTTTTTGGGGATTATCTCCGCGTCTACAAATTTATCCCGAACCTGAATCTGCACGATGTTGCCCGGCGTTGCCGCACTACTTTCAATGTAGGCCATGGCTAACGTTATGTTGTGTGCAGGTGAAAACGTACCGCTCGTAATGGCACCAATACGTTCGCCATTCGAGAAAAGAGTATACCCCTGTCGAGGCTGCATTCTCTGATCTGACTTGAGGCCAAGCAGCTTTCGAGCAGGCTTCTGAGACTTCAATTTTGCGATGGGCTCCCGGCCAATAAAGTTGCCCTTGGTGAGGCTTACGGCCCACATCAAAAGTGCTTCGACTGGCGACGTATTATCGTCGATTTCGTGCCCATAAAGGGGATACCCGGCCTCGATCCTCAGGGTATCCCTGGCACCAAGCCCGCATGGTGCAGCACCCTCGTCGTGCAGGCGTGCCCAAAGCGTGGGTGCCATACTGGCAGGGATAATGAGTTCCAAGCCGTCCTCACCGGTATAACCGGTTCTGCACGCCGTAATGGTAGCATTGCACCCAGCAATCTCCAGTTCGAGCGTCGCAAACTCAAAGCGACCAATGTTCAATACTGCATCCGATCGAAAAGCCTTACTCGCAACCTCAAGAGCCCGTGGTCCCTGAACCGCAATCATTGCTGTTTCTTGGGTCACCACATTAAACTCAACAGAGGCAGTGGCATGGCTGCGAAACCATGAAATATCCTTGTCACTATTGGATGCGTTTACCACAACCAGAAACTTTTGAGCATCCACACGGTAAACGATAATGTCATCTATAATACCGCCATCAGGATTGGCAATGAGCGAATATTGCGCTGTACCCGGCAATAACGCATTAACATCGTTGGTGGTAGTCCGCTGCAGCAGGTCGAGTGCATCCGGGCCCTCTACATACACCCTACCCATATGGCTAATGTCGAACATACCGCAGCCCTGACGTACCGACCGCGCCTCTTCCAGGATACTGCTATACATTACGGGCATATCCCAGCCAGCAAAAGGAACCATTCTTGCACCAGTTTGGCGGTGCACCGCATCTAGCGGAGTACGACGCAATTCCTCCATCAATTTACCTTCTTCCTGTGTTGCAGTGGCACATGTACTGGCAGGCTGAGCGAGCCCGCAAACAGAACCTCATTGCCTTCAATCTGCAGGTTAGACAAACGAAATACTCTGTCGAGGCCCAGGTCCAAGTCCGTGTCCAAAACAGGATTGACCTGATTAATCAATGCTTCCGCAAGGCCAGCAGTTGCGGGCCTATGGTTTAAAATAATTACAGGATTCGCAATGTAAACGAACCGTTCGTGCGTCACCCTCAAATCAAACTGGCCCCTAATCGGCAGCCAGGAACCAAGCAGGTTCAAATCGGCCGTAAGGTGTATGTGTCCATCCGATATACGAATAGCGACCGACCGAAGTAACCGTGCGTATTTTCGGGCGATAAACTCCTGCAGGCCCGGTGCACCAACCCAAATCCTCGCTGTGCCTGTGCCCGCAGAACGCAGTTGCAGCGTACCCATAGACACCGCTTTTGCTGCATCATAGGTGAGGAACGGAATACTGGCAGTTAACTTATGAACGGCGAGACCGCTGAGACTGAAATGTTGCAATCGTAACTGCAACTGGTCAATTTCACCTCGCCAAGAGCTATGGGGATAGAGGTAGAGGGGCAAAGCGTTCAACTTGGCGTTCTCAACATCAATCGAGATGGTATGCCAGTGGTTATTTTCTACGCCGAACAAGCCTGCGGGTTGCATGAGAACTTTCACGTCAGCACTATCACCGAACTGACGCCTTACCCCTCTGTTTGCGTTGTGTTCTACCGAATGCAATAACCCAATGTGAAACACCATAAGTAGTCCTAATGCCAGAAAACTGTACTCTAGTGTATCGTTCATCTTACTCGCCCAGGTATGCCCGGCGTACACCGTCATTCACCAGGAGATTGGCTGCGGTGTCCTCAAGCGTAACCTCGCCTGTCTCCAACACATAGCCACGGTGTGCAACTCTAAGGGCCTGATGCGCATTCTGCTCAACCAGAAGTACGGTAGTCCCCTGCTCGTTAATCTCTTTGATGATCTTGAAAATAGTTTGCACCAAAAAGGGAGCTAACCCTAGCGACGGTTCGTCTAGCATAAGCAGCGTCGGCCTCGCCATTAGGGCACGGCCCATGGCCAACATCTGCTGTTCACCACCAGAAAGGGTGCCTGCGGCTTGACGTTCGCGCTCCTTTAGCCGTGGAAAAAGCGTAAATACCCGTTCCATATCACTCAGTACACTTGAACGGTTACCACGCCTGGTATACGCACCTAGCTGCAGGTTTTCATGAACCGTCATCGTAGAAAATACGCGCCGCCCCTCTGGAGACTGACTAATTCCTAGGTGTACAATCTGGTGGGGCGGTAGAGTTTGTATGGGCTTGCCATCTAGTTCAATGGTACCAGACTTCGGTTTAACGAGGCCCGATATAGTTCGTATGGTGGTCGATTTACCCGCACCGTTAGCCCCAATCATCGTGACGATTTCACCCTGGTTGACTTCCAGCGATATAGAATTGAGAGCCTTTATGGCACCGTAGGACACGGAAAGATTACTGACCTTTAGCATCAGCTCTGCTCCCCTACCTGCGACTGTTCCTGCTCTTCGCCTAGATACGCACTAATTACTGCAGGGTTCGTTCTGATTTCGGCGGGTGTTCCCTCTGCAATAACTCGACCATAATCTAAAACATAGATCTTTTCGCAAACGCCCATTACCAGTTTCATATCGTGCTCAATTAGCAGTATAGTAAGACCAAACTCATCGCGCACCTGCCTTATGAGCTCCATTAATGAGGACTTTTCCTGCGGGTTCATGCCGGCCGCGGGTTCATCTAGCAGAAGGAGACCCGGCTGAGTAGCCAGTGCACGAACAATCTCTAGCCGCCGCTGATCGCCGTAAGGCAAGCTGTTGGCTTGGTCGTTGATCGATTGCAGCAGTCCAAATTTTTCAAGAAGTCCGAGGGCATTTTCCCTCACCTGCTGCTCTTCGCGATGATGTTTAGGCGTATGAAAAACCGCATCTAGCAGACCCGTTTTGCGTCTTACGTAGCTCCCAATGCAAACATT
>JAJZFK010000150.1 GCA_021805405.1 bacterium | reverse complement strand
TGCATCGTAATCGCCGTGGATTATAGGCACGATAATTACCATTGAGCAGTGGCATCACTATTGTGACTACCCCGCGTCGCTGTTTTGCCTGGGTGCCCGAAGACCCGGAAGCGTGCCTGCTGGCCCGCTTCGGTTTAGCGCAAGTCCACTACTTGCCGAAATTGGCGAAGGAGTAATTGATGCGGAAACCACTGCAATTTCACGTACCAGCACAATCATGAATCCTATACCCGCCCCCATAAGTAGAGCAACAAACACTCGTCCAGGTTCACGCGGGTTGTAGAGGAGAGCAGAGAAACCCCAGCCCGCTGCCACACCTACGAGCATAATGACAGGTGCCAACCATGGCGAATGAAGGCCAGGAACCTTGAACCTGATTGCCGCTCCCACAATCGCACCTAGCACAGCAAACCCTATGAGATGGGTGGCATAGTCAAAAAAGTGGTACGACAACTGATCGTGCGTTATGGAGGACGTCTCCATTAGGAACCAGTTTGCAAACAGGAACGCTAACTGCCCAATGAAGCCTGCCATTGCGAACAACAAACAGGTATGCAGGTAGTCGGTAGTCGTTAACGAAGGTTTTTCACCTTCGCTAATGGGAAACCGGCGCCTAAACCACCACAAAGCTGGAGGCAGAAGTGCGAGAACCCAGCAAGTCCAGCCGGCACACATCAATGCCGTTGCAAGCACCGCCGCAATCTGTGACGCACCCAGTCCCGCTGAAGTGTTAAGAGTGAAAGCATCGACACCCACCCTGGTACCCCGTTGGGAAAGCGTTCCGCCGTATTGACTGAAATGACCGTTGTTGTTAACCGTTACATGAAACACACTGGTCGGTTGTTGATCGTGTTGGGCAAAGTATGTTACAAATACTTGGTAGATACCGCGTGGGGCAGACCCATACGGCCAAACAATGTGCTCTACAGGGGTCGATGTGAGCGCATAAACACTAGCATTTGCGTCTACATCAAGATGACCGCCGGTTGGCGACCGTTTTTCACCGTACCAAATTCTGTGGCCGCGTGGATCGATGCACGAGAGGTCAAGATCATTTTTGTTGTGCCATTCCAGGGTTATTTCCACCTCGCCTGGGTGGCCGCCGGCGGCGATTACTCTGCCATTTTCCCGTATTGGCAGGACAAGAACCTGCTCGTTCAATGAGTTGGCAAACGTTTGAAGGTGAGTAGCGCGAATAATCAGCTCACCTAGAAGTGCCATGACCAAACACGACACGAGCCCGACAATTGCAAAAAGTAAGCGGTAACGAAGCATCCTTTGGCGTACCTTTTACTTCCGCCCCAATAGACGTGCAAAAAATCCTGGTTCTGGCGGTGGCGGTAAACTTGGTCGGGTAGGCATCACGCGGGTTCGCAGCGGCTCAGTGGCATCGAGAATGCCCTCAATCATCTCATTAAGCTTGTTCATTTCCCCTACCGCCGCGGCGCGCGAAGACTCGGCACGTGCGGCCATTTCTGCGGGTAGATCGGCGTTGCGCAATGATGCCCGCCGTTCATTGAGAACCGCGACTTCTCCCTCAATCTGGGCGACGAGATCGGCTGATTTATCAGCCCTGTGCGCGAGTGACAATGCGGAATTCACACTCGGCTCCTTGCGGAATTCCGCCTCCCACCTGCGCTGCATATGCTGCAGCCAGGAGTCGCGCATATTATCCCCTGCTTCACGCCACGTATGTGTCGCCTTGTAGAGTAAGTACGGGCCACTTATTAGCGTTCCAATGAGCATATAGACAATTAAGGGCTCATCTGCAGGCATTGTAGTATTTGTGCCCTTAAAACGCATCTCCCGTGTTACCTCCTGGGTGTGCAGCATACGAAGTCCAAGGCCCTCTGCAGTTATCTCGCCTATTGCGAGAACGCAGCACAAGGTAGCCGCAACAGCGGTAAGCAGGACTGCAGATTTAAGGCGAGGCGATTTCCGCGGAGATTCGTCGTAGTGCTCTTGCGTACCGGCAGCCAACACCATCACAGTGCGCACCACTTCGCCCATGAGGTATACGATTACAAATCCTAAAGCTGCAGACAGGGCAACGCGCGGCAGGCCATCCGGTCTTAATAGCGTATCGATATCCAACAGGCCAATGAGCGTGCCGAGACAAACGGCCAATAACAGACCTGCCACTAGCGGTGCGACGAACTGCATGAAGATGCCTATAATAAGGCTCGCGGTAGATTCTTTTTTGGTAGTTAGTACCCCATGAGAACCGGCAATCTCGTCTACCGTTGGCATTAGTTCATTAATCGAGTCCTCCACCACGTGCGTGAATCGCGTGCTGGCGGGTCGCACTTCTTCAGCGGTTACTTTGGCACTTTCATGAACAGTATCGGTAAACACTGCAAGGCCCGCGCCAGCCATCGCCTTGGCTAATTCCATTTGTAGTGCCGAAAACTCAGTGGCGGCACCAATATATTGCGCTGTTTTGTCCTTAAGTTGCCTTTCTACTGATTCAAGTTCAAGTTCGGCCTGCGCACGAATCTTTTCCAGCATCGCTCGATTAGTTTGTGTTACCTCGCGATGCTCTGCAGCGGCAGCCATTGCCCGTGTTTGAAAGTACCACTTTAGGCTCAATGCCCTGCCTGGTTGATCGTGCAGCATAGCAGCGAAGCCATCTACCAGACGCGCGGCTTCGTCACTGTCTACTTTCTTACTGTGGGCTAGCGCGACCGGTGGGAGGTGCCAGACAACATCGTCCTGCGGCACAGACTTCCAAAAAACGTCTTGACCGATTCCCTCTTCTGATGGTTTGGGCAAATCAGAACTGGCCGGCGCCTTCGCACCGTTTACCACAGCATAGTCGGTCTGGAGTCCTTCGGTGGTATCCAAATTAGTTTTCCCCCGGAATTTTAGCGTGCAGCAAGGCGGTCAGGCGGTTGAGTGCCTCTGCTCCATCGTTGCGGCTGGATATTATCAGGCGACTGCCGAGCAATGGCCGCCACCGCCTGTCTAGAAGCGATCGGAAACCGTTACGGCTCGTTACTCCACAAAACCAGACCGCTTTTACATCGGGGTTTGCAGCAATCTGCACCAACGCACCCTTTGTCTCATCGGGAGCCTGGTCTTCGCCGTCTGTTAACAACATAACGATTGCTGGACGCTTCTTCTCCCGGTCTACAGCGAGGCGCGGAATCATATTGTTCAGAGCAGTACCAGGATGTGTGCCGAACGTGGTAGGGTGAAGGGACATAATTGCGTCTTCGGTGGGCCATAGGTCATTGATGTGCGACGGCACCAGATTGGCAAATTGGTGGGCATTAACGTCAAATGACCAGAAGACAACATGGGAGCCGTGTGGCAACGTCTCATCAACAGTCTGGTCCAATAGTCCAAACACGGATTCGCGTTTCGACTGATGTACGCTTGCTGTATCGTCGGCCCCAACCAGAAGGTCATCTGGTCGCGAACCACCAGACCTCGCAAGGAGATAGGCAGAACCTCCAACGGCGAGTAAAACAAGCGCGAGTCCTGCGACAGCGGCCATAAGCTCTGGAGATCGTAATTTCCTGGCAGTATTGCCTGTAATGTTAGCGCTTTCGCTGGACCGACGTCTGGCCATTCAAATCCCTCCACTTCTCACAATATTACTCTTACTCTGTTCGTTAGGTCGGATATACCCAGCGTTACATGATTTGGACGCGCCACGTAGCAGTCGGGTTTCGTGCGAGTTATCTATATTCACCGGTGAGGGTAATAACTGGAATGACATTTGGTTTCAATTAGTACATACCCATTACAAATAGACGCGGTTTTTGTCGGTGAATTGTGGCTGGTACAGTTTGCGGAATGGGATAACCAATTCGCCTCATTCGGTTGGACGCGGATTATCGTGATAAATCTAATCACATTATACGACGACTTTCAGTAACTGACGGAGAAGTCTGCGAATCTGTGATCGACGTATTTACCTCATTTGCCGAGATTAAAGTTACGGTGCTACCGTAAAAACAATGGACGTAAAAGTTTGGACGGCTAGGGTGAAATAATAAAGGATGTTGTGGTTATAATATCCGATTAGCCCTGTTGCGGCAGCAGGGTGATCGCACCTTTCTGTTTTTTTATCAACAGAATACGACCTAATTTAACGAATCATCTGGTACCAAGCATGTCAATCGCTAGTGCACGAATATGCAGGCGGCTTATGGACGCCGATTTACCCGCGGTCCACGAACTATACCAGCGGGATCCTAACAGGTTTATAACATGCATCATGAATTTGCAGGTTTACGGACTGCAAAGCTCATTACTTCGTGCATATGGCAGTTTCACTCCACAAGGTGACCTCACTGGCCTGTTGCTTCGATACAGCAATATATGCCTGGCAGCAGATGCAGACGGAATGGCTGGCGCTGCGTTCGCACAGGTAATCGATGAGGAGAGCGGGCTCGCAGGCATCCGTGGTGCTATAGAGACGGTGAAGGCTATCTCCGTCTGTTTGCATCGATACCAGCTTTCCAGTATGGAAGTGTCCACGTTCATGCGCCTCGACGAGCCCGTTCGACTACCAGAGAACACCTTCACACAGGTGCGTGCGGTTACTACGGATGACCTCGACCTGGTTACGGATCTCTATTCACGCGCAGGTGCGATGTATCGCAGCCGCATGAACGTTCAGAACATGCTGTCGAAAGTTCCACACAGCCCCTTTTTTGCAGCCGAGACTCAGCAGGATGGCGAGCGACTTCTGGTTTCTGGTGCGCTGCTCAACATTATTAGCACAGAGGGCGGGCTTATAGGCGGGGTATACACGCGCCCCGAGTTTCGTGGCAGGGGTTGTGCGGCCCGTTGTACGGCAGCTGTAGCCCATGCACTTCAAAGCCAGCAGCGACTTCCTTGCCTGTTTTATGAAAATCCGGTAGCCGGCAGGGTATATTCAAGACTAGGGTTTAGAGAAGTGGCCTTTTGGGCCGTGCTTTATCTGCACCAGCAGTAGGTTTCATCATCAGGTTAGTAGGAGCCCACAAAGTTGTATACTTCAATTCGCGATGACATTCTGGCATCCGCAGGCTATGATTCGCTTTCAGCCGGTCTTAAGGACCTAAATGTGCAAGGAATCGAGCTTTTTGTTGCGCATGACGATACGGTAACGTCGCTAGAGGCGCACGCGGATGCTGTTCGCCTCAACCTGGGGGACCCCCAGCACCGCTCCGTCCTACAGGCTCAACTCGCAGCAGTGGGTGCCCACGTCGCGGCACTCTGCATGGGAAATAATTTCAACGCTGAACACCACGATGAGCAGGTTCAGTGGGCTGTACGTACGGTTCACTCTGCGCAGAGTCTTGGTATACCGGCAATTCGCATTGACGCGATAATGAGTCACGAGCGAACACTGCCGTTAGAGACACGGCAACAGATTGCAGCAACCGCAATTCGCGAAATTCTTGACCTTACCGACGATACCGAAGTTGAGCTTGGAATAGAGAACCATGGGCTACAGGGCAACGACCCGGAATTTCTGCGTGGCCTTCTAGAACTGGTCGACTCGCCTCGACTGGGCTTGACGCTGGACTCTGGTAATTTTTACTGGCGAGGCTGGCCTCTATCAAGAGTGTATGAGATTTTCGAGGAGTTTGCGCCATATGTAAAACATACCCATATCAAGAACATTGGCTACCCCGTAGAACTTCGAGAAATTCAACGTGAGATTGGATATGAGTATGGAAAATATGCATGTCCAATACCTGCCGGCGATATCGACCATGCCAATTATGTGAAGCAACTGCGAGCTGTTGGTTACAAACGAGACCTCTGCATAGAGGATGAGTCTCTTGGCAGATACACGCCCTCGGAGCGTCAGGATATCCTACGTAAGACAGTTCAGTACCTGGATTCACTAATTGGGGTAGAATAGTTGCGCGAGTTTTATTTGATGCAGGAGCACAGAGCATTTTGGAGAAACGAGTACTGGGATCGACGGGACTTTCAATTACTGCACTTGGATTTGGCGGTGCCGAAATTGGTTACCAAGGCGTAGACACTGCTGCCGTCACGCGATTGCTAAACGAGGCATTGGACGCTGGCCTTAATGTTATTGATACGGCAGAGTGCTACTCAAACGGCGTAGTATCTAGCGAAGAACTTATTGGTGAGGCAGTTTCACATCGTCGGAATGAATACTACCTATTTACAAAATGCGGCCACGCATCTGGCATAGCCACTGCTGACTGGGCACCTGAAACAATTGCCGCTCATATCGACCGTAGTCTCAAGCGGCTCAAAACGGATCATCTTGACCTGGTGCAGCTGCATAGCTGTTCGTTGAATGTATTGAAGGATGGAAGTGCACTAGAAGCCGTGAAAAAGGCTCAACTGGCTGGCAAGGTGCGTTACATCGGCTACAGCGGTGATAACGAAGCGGCTCAGTATGCAGTTGAGTCCGGCGAGTTTGAAACCCTGCAGTGCTCAATCAGTCTTGTTGATCAATCTGCGCTTGAAGTAACGTTACCTGCTGCGGCTGCCAAAAACATGGGTGTGATCGTGAAGCGACCCATAGGTAATGCTGTGTGGCGATATATTGACCGACCCGATAACGACTATGTTGTTGACTACTGGGAGCGATGGCAAGCACTAAAGTATCCCTTCGCATCCCTTGACTCTCAAGCAGTTGGCAGCGTTGCACTGAGATTTACCTTAAGCCAGCCCGGCGTCACCACAGCCATTGTGGGAACTACACAACCTGGCCGATGGCAGTCGAATGCAAAGACTTTACGTGAAGGACCGCTTAGTGTAGCAGAGATCGCTGCGATACGGCAGTGCTGGGGCACGGTATGTCAGCCCGATTGGACAGCGCGAACCTAACAGGCTATGAAAATAACGTTTCTGGGCACCGGCTCGGCCTGTCCTACCCGCAGCCGCAATGTGAGCAGCCTCGCGCTGCAGCTGCCCGAAATGGCTACCTTGTGGCTGTTCGATTGCGGCGAGGGAACGCAGCACCAAATCCTGAGATCGCCATTACGGCTCAGCCAGTTGGACTGTATGTTCTTCACGCATCTTCATGGTGACCACCTGTTTGGTTTGCCTGGTTTGCTTGCAAGCAGA
>JAJZFK010000223.1 GCA_021805405.1 bacterium | reverse complement strand
TTACAGCCTGAAATAACGAAACGAGGACCCCTGCAACGAGGCCAAACATCAGCACTGGTAACGAAAGCTTCAGTGCGATGATTAACATCTCACGTCCAGCATCTAAAACTGCTCGATCGGTCAAAAATTCACCTCCGTATTCCCAGTGAGACGGCGCAATGCCGGCTTCATTAGGATTATCGGTACGTGATACAGGCAAATTTACGGTAGTTTAGTGTGGGGTGAGAAACTAATTAAGCAGACTGGATTGAGGAAGAAGAAGGAAGTGCCGAGAAAGGGACTTGAACCCCCGACACGCGGATTTTCAGTCCGCTGCTCTACCAACTGAGCTATCTCGGCAACTGAACCTATTATAAAAGATTTAGGGCACAGATGTCAAGGTGGCGCACCGCACTGTAGGCCTCTACTGTGTAACAGTCACCGAAATATTAGGTTTCAACGTGGTTTGCAATGTTGCGCGTAAATTGTCTTGTGTTATCTGACGCCATTATTATCATCTTTTAGAAGGATATTTATGGCAAAACCACGAATTGATAAAGTATCTTAATCACGGTTTTAGAGGAGTGTACCGCTCTGGTGAATAGACGGCGTACCACCATTGATATGATAGCTGCCCACGCGGGAGTATCTATCGCCACGGTCTCCAATGTCCTAAACAATAAGGGCAGGTTTAGTAACGACGTGAAGAATCGTGTGCAACTGGCCGTGGAAGAACTGCGTTTCACACCAAGCGGGCTCATTAGATCACTGCAAAACGGCAAAACCAACGTGTTAGGCGTCCGTACCTGGCCGTACTGGCAAACCTTTTCTGCCAGCATTAATATGGAATTGCTCAGTGGTATTGCAGATGGCCTAACTGAAGCGGGCTTCGATATGTTGTACTACATGGATTTTCCTGCACGAAAGCATAAGGATCGCGCATTAATGTTCATGGATGGGCGGGTAGACGGTTTGGTAGTGGCTGCCAATCTTTTTCCCGCAGAGGAGCTTCAGGTACTGGCCGACTCTCATCTTCCAACCGTCATGCTCTACGCTCCAAACGTTCCAGATGGCTTGGGCGCAATTTGTGTTGATAACCACGGCGGAATTACATCTGCAGTTAACCATCTTGTAGAATTAGGACACAGCTGTATCGGGTTTGTGGGTGCACCGGTAAGCGCGGACCTGAACGAGCGTGCGGTTGCTTTCGCAGCGGCAGTTTCTGCGAAAGGCATAGGATGTGGAGTGGCGGTTTACCCTGAAACGTACGAATTTGACGCGGATGCCGTTGTGCAGCAGGTTATTGAGAGCCGTCCAAGGGTAACTGCTATAGTTGCAGGTGACGACTATCACGCCATAAGCCTCATAGCAGCCTTCCGGAGGTTGGGAGTTCGCGTACCAGAAGACTTATCTATCATTGGGTTTGATGATGCGCCGTCGGCTGCTGCATCAGCGAATTTGACGACCATCCGACAGCCGGCGCGGGAAATAGGCCGATTGTCCGTGCAGTTTGCAGTAGCATTGGGGAGTGGCACACCTTTCAATGAGTGTAAGCGAACGATGAGCGTGGAACTGGTTGTGCGGGGTACAACGTGCCCGCCCCGGCCACGCTAAGTGCAAGTAAGTATAGGAAGGCAGCTGGCGGGTTTATCACGCTATCCGCCTTCGCAAATTGAAAAGAGGAGCAAATTTGATGGCTACAATTCTTGGCGATGCCCTGCCAAACATACCATGGCAGGAAAAACCAGCCGGTGATCCTGGTGTAGTGTGGAGATACACGCATAACCCTATTATTCCGCGTAACCTGCTTCCAACATCAAATAGCATTTTTAATAGCGCTGTAGTGCCGTATCAGGGTAAGTTCGCCGGAGTATTCCGATGCGACGACAATCGTCGTGAGATGCAGCTACATTCGGGCCGCAGTGAAGATGGTATATCCTGGACGCTTTCACCCGAGCGCATTCAGTTTATCGCGGACGATCCCGAGGTGGTACGTTGGGAATATGGATATGATCCGCGAGTATGCTGGATCGACGACCGTTATTACATAACCTGGTGTAATGGGTACCATGGGCCCACTATTGGTGTGGCATATACACACGATTTTAAATCATTTCATAAGCTGGAGAATGCGTTTTTGCCGTTTAACCGTAACGGCGTACTCTTCCCCAGGAAAATTGGTGGTCGGTATGCTATGCTAAGTCGGCCCAGTGATAATGGGCATACACCTTTTGGTGACATTCATTACAGCGAAAGTCCCGATATGACATTCTGGGGCAAACACCGGTTTGTTATGGGTACCAAAGGGGGATGGCAATCTACCAAGATTGGTGCTGGCCCAATCCCTATTGAAACGACCGAAGGCTGGCTCCTGATCTATCATGGCGTGCTAACTAGCTGTAATGGTTTTGTTTACAGTACGGGAGCGGCGCTACTGGACATTGATCAACCATGGAAGGTGATCTATCGCACGGCACCGTATATCATGTCGCCCCAGACAATCTACGAGTGCGTTGGCGATGTACCCAATGTTGCATTTCCTTGTGCAGCGCTGGCAGATTCGCCAACAGGGCGCCTTGCGTTCTACTATGGGTGCGCGGATACCGTAACTGGCCTCGCTTTTGCGCAAGTGGACGAGCTCATTGATTTCGTAAAGCGCAACTCAGACGTATAATCTCACGAGTCGGCACGCAGGCAATCGTAACGGGAGATGCCTGTGTGCCATTTGTCACCAACATTTCACCCTATTATCGTGTTTGTAATGGTTCGTTGCCCTTGCTAGTATATCGGACCACGCCAGCATTAACCGTTGCGAGCCTTGAAATTCCATCTCGATAACTTGATGGCGATTTAAATACGTGAATGTCAAATCCTGAATTAGTTTGATTGAAATTTGTCAATTCATATTTTTCAAATAGTAGCGGCTGTCAGTTTATTGCGATTCCGTGAATTTCGACCTTAATTACAACTCGGCCTGTCCAATAATATAATTTAAGTTACTTGCATTCTCGGTACTCGCAGAAAGTAACAATTCCAGCACTCATGTGGGAATTACCGTGTTGATCAATGGACCAATGGGACAGTGTACCGGGGGAAGGATAGGCTTGATACCATGAAGTATCTCTACGAAGGAGACCGCCTGGAAGATCTTTTCTTCGCCGTGAATCGCGCGCTAACCAGGGGTATATCGCCCTGGTATGGCGCCGACAGTGATGGATTCCTATTGCTGTTTGCCAATGGAACCGATGCGCGAAGCTGGATTAAGGATCAGGTGCAGGCGATTGAACGAAGCGAGGAATCCTTGAGATCATTTGACTTTGCAAAACAACTAGTGGAGTATTTGGGTGGAGAGCGCATTGAGTTAAGATGGAAAACAGATATTCTGAACAACGTGCAGCCGTCTTCAAAGGTCTTTAGAATCTGGCCATACGTACCGAGAGTACGAGAGATTCTGTAACCTTAAGGACTGGCCGAAAAGTGACCGTGTTATGGCAATATAGACCTAAGAGAACAGAATGCGAAAACAAGACACCGACGATCAAACTTCACCCCAACCATTTTGAAGTACAGATGGACTTACCCCTTTTAGAGTGTGCCTACAACCATGGAATTATGGCAACCTGGGCGCGTACTTCAAATTGGCAATGTAAACAGATGTGCCGTATTTATGAACGTGGCGCAAGCTTGCACGATCATCACGTCGAATATGGACAAAGTATGAGCAGCTTTCCATTGGGACAGCCATCTGCAACAGGCTGCAGATTCGCTCTGCTTTTGCGGGTTCCATCCTCCGGCTAAACTCGACAGCTACCTGTAATACCCATGCGTCTGGATTCTGTTGTACGCACTTCTCCGAAATAACTACGGCCCTTATTTCTGGATAGCCTTTGGCCTCGTCGCGGATATACACTGCACCATTCTCGGATATAGAGGCCGATCGGCGCATGTCCCCTGGTTGCACAGATCTTCGTGCTTTACTTTGCCGGGTGATCTCACCTGACCAGCTTGTTGCGAACTTCTCAACTTCCGCTACGATATCAGCCTGATTGCGTCGCTTGTAGAATGCTGAGATCAGTTTTGTAGCCGCCGGAATTCTCTCGATGTCGGCTTTCATTGCCCGTTGAAGAAGTTCCTCGCCCGCATCATTATCGGCAGCAATGAGTGCGCGCCCAAGTTGGAACAGCACAAGCGGGTTAGTTTCAGGAAGTTGCGCTGCAGCAAATAGCAAGGGTACCGCAGCGTCGAGTCCGTCAACAAAGCTAGTTGTTACCGCCAATGTGCCCATTTGCCAGTTGGTGAGTCCCCCAGACAACTGGCATTTCAATCGCTTCAGGCATCGTATTGAGCACGAATGTTCTTCGTGCATTTTTGCCCAGTCTCCCTTGGCTTCTGAAATCCATTGAGACTCAAGTATGTTTTGCACTCGGTCGCGATCTTGCTGCAGGTAGTACGTTGCCGCGTCCTTTTTAACGATGACTGGAACAGTAACATGCCTAATCGCGGCACCACGTTCTGCGGGCATATAGGATTTCAGAATAGCCTCCACGGGGCACCAGTTATCGTCAACGGCGTTCATGCATACGACATCGTGGAGATTCTGCATGGAAACTAGTCTGTCGTACAGGCAAGGATGCGTGTGCCATGCACGTGTCTCAGCGAGTAGTGCGTCACACAGGGCTGGGCCGGCATTCAAGTTCCACCCACTACTCCTAAGTTCACCTGAAATGTGTGCGTACCAGCCTGGCAATGGTAAGGGAGAGTGACGTGCCTGTCGCCAGAATTGCTCACGGACAGTCGTGCGGAAGTAGCGGTTCCTCAGGAATGTATTAACAAGCGCGCTTGTACTAGTGCCTGGGTTGCAAATGCGCACCGCGGCCTGGTCGGCATCTAGCTCCTGTTTTCTAGATAGAGTTACTATGTACGCAGTTAGCAGTGGTATATACCATTGGTAAAATGCTGCGAAGCCTGCTAAGTGAAAGTTCGCTATTCTTATGCGCATTGAACGTTCAAGCACCCGATTCCAAAGAGTTGTAACGTGGCTGATCCGCTGTGCAGTACATCCATCGTTGCTCAATAGATGCCCTAGTTCGTGGGCTACGGTACTCTTAAGAAATTCCGGTGTGCTTGCCAACATAAGTGGCAGACCAATACCGATGTAGTTGTAAGTTCGGCGATGTAGCTGGTTATCAAAAGTTGTTCGCTGAGCAGCAAACGCATTAAATTCGCTGTAAATGAGAATTTGGTCGGGCACAGGTATACCAAGTGTATCGGCAACTTCACCAACCATATCATGAAGCCTGGGGGCCTGTTTGCTCGTCACTGCTACGCCCTCTGGCCGGGATGCTCCATATGGAAAGGCGAAAATAAGTGGCAGCGTTGCTAAGCCCAGCACGAGCGGTATAACTGCTTCGCTCAAGTCGCCGTTCAACAAGAGCCGCAACGCGGCTGTCAGGCAAATGGAACCCAGCAATAGCGAACCTACGAAGTACGCATAGCCCAGCGCGATAAGGAGGTTGAGCCGCTTTGCAAACTTTAAAGGTGCGCGGTGAAGCTCGGTTTCAAGGTGCATCGCAGTACGTGTTTGCGCATTGATTTGTGGTTTTCCAGGTCGGCTCCTAGCCAAGGGCTCACTCCTACGTTAGGAAATAGGATAGAATGTATTGCACATTGTACATTGGCCACGACCTAACTAGGCGTGAGCCCAATCTCTAATAAAACGAAATATCTGGAGATCCAAGTTATATGCCTCAAATAACAGTTGAAGGTGAAAAGACGTTTGAAGCCGTAGCAGGCACAAAGCTCGTTCTTGCACTGGAAGATAACGGAATTGATGTTCTACATAGGTGTGGTGGACAGGCCCGGTGTACTACTTGTCGTATAGAGGTAGTAGAAGGATCTGTGCCACCTATGAGCGATAGCGAGCGAGAAGCCCTTGAGGAGCCCGAGCTCATTGCAAAGTTCAGGCTGTCCTGCCAGTTGCGCGTAGAAAACGACTTGACGATCCGGGTCGCGAAGCGCGCGCACATTGAAGAAATCGGCCCTGGACCACGCCCACAGGCTTAGGTAAATAACATCAGGGGTAGGGCGATTTCCACGCGTTACCCCATTTCCTGTATTCTCAATAATAAGTCAAGGCTGCAATGGTTGTTATATAGGCAGAATTAACCAGTAGAGGTCTTAGCCTGGAATATGGCAAGTTACTTGGGTTGCGGGCAGATAATTCGCTCGCAGTTTTCGCAAAGTACGATGTCAGTACAGGCATTTACGCGCTGCTTCAGGCTTGCAGATAGTCGCATTCTACAGCCGCTGCAAACTTCACCTTCCTGCATCATTACAATGGCTACGCCACCTCGAGCAGTGCGAAGCAACTCGTACCTTCCAAGTAGGTCACTGGGTGTTTTTGCGGCGGCTTCGGCCCTACTCGCGGAAAGGGTTGCTGCCTCATCGCGTAGGATAGCCGCAATCTTGTTGAACCCTTCCAGGTGTCTACGCAACGCGTTCCCGGCACGAGTGGCGTCCTGGCGAAGTTCCAGTGCACGCGAACGCTGGTTTTCAAGTTGGCGAGCAAGGTCATCCACCTTCTCCTTCAACTTATGAGAATTTCGCTCAAGCATTTCAACCTCAGCCTGCAAATCTTGTAATTCGCGAGATCCTGTAACTTTTCCACTATAGAGCTTGGCGTATTCAAGTTTATGCCGATCTACCACACCTTTGCATTCCAGTTGCGCGTCCTTCAATTCCATCTCTGTCTGTTTCACGAGCTGTTCGGCACTTCCTAGTACACCCTTTGCAGACTCATATTCCTGACGTACCTGCAAACCCTTATCAAGTGCCGCATATTTTCTCTTGGCGGTATCTAGCGCACTATCGATTTCCTGCAGGGACAGCAATGCTTCAAGATTATCTCGAACGTTCATAGTTTCTCCTGCGCGATCTGGTGGGAACGCGTTCTATATAATAAGTTCTACGTTCGGCGGGAGGATTCGTGTTAAGTTGCGTTTTGATGTGTTCAATACGGTCCAGTGTGTGGTCGGTACTTGCCAATCAAAACGTCAGATTTGTCGCTTCAATTCAAAAGAGCCTAGAAATTAATCGTAGAGGTGTGTAAAAAAAAGCCCGGCTTCGCCGTTGAAGCCGGGCGGCCGCGGGCGCACAAAAC
>JAJZFK010000415.1 GCA_021805405.1 bacterium | reverse complement strand
CAATGTTGGGTGCGTACTGCCTGGGTTCTATTGTGCCTTCTGTGGGCTGGTCCGCAGGAAGGCCGCCCCCCGTCGTGTTTACGGCGGGGGGAACCGGTTGAACTGGAAGCTGCAGGGTGGGGGGCGGTGCTGAAGGTGCAGCACCTGCAGGCTTTGGGGTATTGGTGAGAGCGTGTGTCGTTTTGGTTGAGGGGTGGCGAAGCAGGATAACTAGCGTGATAATGAGGAAAATTCCAGATACGGCAGTAATAAGCGATAGCCACCGCTGCGGCTTTACGCCCATGAGGTTGGTTGTTCCGCCGCCCCATTCGCGCGCATCAGCAATGGGTTGTTGTGGCTCACCACTACCGCTCGCCAGTTTCATTATCTCTTTTTCTACGGCCGCCAGCCGCGACTGGTCAACCGGGTTTGAGCGAATATCTATGGCCATTCGGTACCACTGAGCAGAATCTTCCAATCTGCCCTGGTCGCGATAAATATCGCCAAGCAGCGAATGAGCGGTGTGGTTTTGGGCGTCTAGCTTCAAAGCTGCTACGCAATTTTCTACAGCATCGCTATACTGCCCGCGAATTCGGCAGAGGTTAGCATTTGTGAGGCTCTGAGTTACCAGTTTGTGGTCGACCTCAGCGGTATCAGGCGTTTCTGGCGCACTCTTATCCAGTTGATGCCCACAGCGTGGGCAGGGACCGGTGTGACCTTCTGGAAATTCCTGGAAGCATTGAGAGCAAGTCATTATTCTTTAGCCTGTTTACTGCTCGTGGTTGTGAGCGCCGCTGCTATGCAATCGTGAACAACCCTTCCTGTAAGATTGTGTCAGCCAGCCAACTTCAAATTGCCTGCCTGTACGGTAAAACGCGACGATCAGTCTGCTGTTCCTGTGCTGCCAAACCCACCGGATCCACGAACAGTTTCGTCTAGACCCTGCAACTGCCACATTACATGCGCTACAGGTGCCACGATCATCTGTGCGATGCGGGCACCACGGGCAACAGTGAATGGCTCGGTTCCATGGTTAATAAGGAGAATCATGATTTCGCCACGGTAGTCGCTGTCGATGGTGCCTGGGCTGTTCACCATACCCATACCGAAGCGAAGCGCTAAACCGCTACGTGGCCGGATTTGAGCTTCATACCCGTCTGGCAGCGCAATAGATATGCCTGTAGGAACGAGCGCACGCGCACCAGGCAGGATCACCAACGGTTGGTCTAAAGGTACCGCTGCATGGATATCCATGCCTGCGGCCCCTGGAGTAGCGTACCCCGGTTGCGGTAAGCCCTCACCGTGTGGTAGCCACTTTAGTGAGACGCGCACAGTGTCGCGCTGCAGCGTGGGCACTATATTACTTCGCAGGTTCGGCAGGGGGCTGCTTTACCGGGAATTTGAACCAGAATGTAGAGCCTTTGCCCACCTCACTATCCACCCACATCGTTCCGTGGTGAGCAGCAATGAGACTCTTCACCAGGAAGAGGCCAATGCCAGTACCACCTGCCGACCTCGCCTTCTTGTTATCGGAGCGGAAGAACTTCTCGCCGATTTTCTTGATTTCAGCTGGCGTAAGGCCGATTCCCTGGTCTTTAACTCCAAGGAGCACCGCACCATCAGGAAACTCTTCGCTAGGCTCTTGCATGCGGCCGATTACGCGTACTTCACCACCTTCTGAATATTTGATTGCGTTAGAGACAAAGTTCTGCAAGATATTCTGGATGATGTCGGGATCGGATTCTGCAACGAATTCGCTGGGCTCAAAATCGATGACGAGAGAATGCCGGTCAGTCCGGCCCTTCTGGATGTCCACTACCGACTCGGCAGCTTTACGCACTTCAACATCCTGCCAGTTCATTTCAATACCGGCACCGCGTTCAATGCGCGAAACGTTGAGCAGGTCGTTAATGAGTCGACTGAGGCGGTCGACGTTGGTCTCTATAATGGAATAGAATTCGCGACGGCTTTCGCGATCGTACCACTCTTCGTTTTCGTCGTCGAGCAGCGTACGCACAAAGCCCTTCATGGGGGTAAGAGGTGTTCGCAGCTCGTGGCTCACGATGGATACAAACTCTGTTTTCATCTTCTCTACATTCCGGATATCTGTTATGTCGTTGAAGATAAAGACGGTACCAATGAGTGTGTCCGATCCATCTCGTACACCGGCTGCGTGAACCTGGTAAATAAATTCGTCACCCTCATCGTCATTAACGGTGATTTCATCGGGAAGGCGTGGAAGCGTCTCCTCATCGTGGTGAACTTCCGGTGCCTCGCCAGAGCATTCTTTTATGCAACGATCGATAATCTGCAGGCCCTGATCGTGCTTGATGACATCTTTGTACTTCCGGTCAACCACCGAGGCAGTGGAGGCTATGTGGAAGATTGCCCGCGCCTGCGCGTTGATTTGTGCGACCTGCCCGCGCTGGTTGATCAGGATAAGGCCTGCAGTAAGGCTCTCGAGCGTCTGTACAAGCTTCTGCTTCTCTTCCATTACTTCCTGGTAGGCCTGTGCATTCGCAATCACAGCAGCTGCGTTGCGGGCGAGCCTCTCTAGCAGCCGTACGTCCTCATCTACAAACTCGGAGCCGTACCGCTTGTTGAAGCAGTGCAGTACACCTATAATCGTACGATCCACGACTCGGCTGTTCTCGTCGTGTTTTTCGATGAGCAACGGAACCGAGACACCGTTCTTAACGCCATACGCCTGCAGATTCTCCTCTGCGCCTCGACGGTCATGAATGGCATTCTCAAGCGTTTGCGCCTTGCCTGTGCGAAAGCACTCGCCTGAAAAGCCAGTAGAAACTGGAATGCGGTAGGAAAAAACCTGGTCTTCTGTCATACCCCAGGCAGGCGACCGTGCGAATAGGTCACCGGTCTCCCGATCCCGAACCAGGATAACGCACTTTTCCGCCTGGACAATCATGGCCGTTCGCTGAACCAATCTTCGCAGGGCCTCTTCATATTCGCTGAATGAGATGGGTACATCTGTTGCTTCAGCAGCACTGTTGCCCCGCTGTAATTCTGAAACGCGGTTTTGCTCTTCGTTGAGTTCGCTCTTAAGTCGAGCGTTTTCAGCTTTGAGCTTGGTGATTTCCTGTTGGAGAAGCTGAACCTCATCGTTTTGAAAGGTCATTAGTGATTTTATCCCGCTGGTCTTTCACACAAATATTGTGCTTCAGGCATGATTGTAGTGTGGTAATTATAACAGAACCCGAAGGTTACAGTCAACAAGGCATTCAGTGCCTCTACTTGCTATTGATGACGTAACGAGCGGTGACGGGTGTTCTAAATTTGGTACCAGCTTTAGGTTGAGCATGGTGAGTTGCAATTCCCTTGGATTGCGTGCTCAAGGGCGTCGCGGGTATTAGGTAGCAGGTTGCATTGACCATACTATACCAGATATTAGGGTAACACTCTGGTAAACTTCCTGTAGGCACCCAGTGCCTTCATACCTGTAGTTTTCATACAAGAAACAAATGGGGGTGTTGTTGTGGATTTGGAATTCCTAAGGGCATTAACTGAGGCACCCTCGGTAGGTACTGCGTGCCAACCCGTAGTCCAGCTTTTGACTGATTATCTGGGAGCAGGCTATAGCCGTACTTTGGTGCAAGATGGATTTTGCCTGTTCCAGAAAGGACAAGCTCGGCCAGAAGACCTTAGAGTAGTATTCGTTGCGCACATGGATGAGGTAGGTGGGTGCGTTTATGGCGCTCGTACCGGTGGGGGGTACGATACCCGGGTATGGGGTAACCAGCCATCCATTTTTGCCGAAGCTACACTGCAGGCCTATGACTATCTTGCCGCAGATTCCGCCCTCGCTTTCCGTGTCCGAGCTGAGGTCACGTCCGTGGATGGTGAAGACCGGCTCGTGCTGTTTGGCGACGGTATTCGACCGTACCGTACAGTGTGGACATTCGATGAGCAAACAACTATTTACGACGACGTGATTGAAGGTAAAGCTCTCGACCCGCGGGTTACGCTTTTCGCAGCACTGCAGGCACTGAAAGACACTGACAACTCTGAGGTTGGTCTCATGTGTGTAATGGCCGAAGAGTGCGCAATGGACGTCGCTAGAAAGGGCGTAGCATTTCTCCAGAGGAACTCTCCGGATTTGCGCCTGATTGCCAATGCAGATGTTCCCTCAATTAGCAATCTTGGAGATGGAAGGCTGGATTTGCCTGCGATCCGGATCTTTGAGGGCAGAAACTTCATCGACCCGACGTTTGGAATCGCCGTTTCCGACAGGCTAAGCTCTGAAGGAGTAGACTTTCACCTCTCGGCAGCGCGCAGCGGCAGCCAAACGCTGCTATTCACACCTCTCGCGCCTACGCTTTCTATTGCGCTTCCTGCTACAGCCGTGCACCTTCCTCGTTACCAGATGAGCATTACGGGCCTGCGTAGATGTTCGGCACTTTTAGGAGCGATTGCAGACGGCGCACTTCACGGTGCGTTTTAGTGAACGGCGATTCTGTGAAGACGGAATATGAGGAGGTGGGCATTAATCCTGCGTACGCTTCGCTAGAGCGTGAGCTTCTGCGTGCGCTATTGCAGGCAACAGACTATGGCGTACTTGTAAGCGGCTTGGACCGGCAAGATATCATTGCTAACCGCAAGCTGACGCAGCTCTTCGGCCTATCTGCAGCGCAAGTTGTGCAGATGGATCCCGATAGCGTTCGCGACTGGGCAGTGAGCAGGGTAAGTGACCGCGACCAGTTTTTAGGTCTGTTAGAGCGAGCTTACCTCGACCCGTACCTTACGGCCACCGATGAGGTGGAGCTAAAGGGTAGTCCTCCCATTATTCTACGCAGGTATACATGCCCCATAACGGGCAGAACAGGACAGGCTGTTGCTCGGCTATGGACGTTTCTTGACGTTACCGAGAGCAAGATGATGCAGCGCAATTTCCAGGACGAACTGCATGAAACGACCGCGGAACTAAATATTGCACAGCATAGGATGGTCGAGCTTGAGAAGCTTTCTACCGCGGGGCTTATCGCCGTAGGAATTGCACATGACATCAGAAACATACTCAGCGCCATGAAGCTGGCGATTGCGGGCCTTCCCGAGCCAGCAGGAATCGTCCTGATTGACCACTTTGATCGGTTTACGGCTCTCACGCAGCGGCTACTAGCATCTAGCAGCCCGGCGCTTTTAGAAACCAGACCTGTTTCTCTGCCACAATTGTGCAGAAATGTGGCAGCACTCATGAAAGTTCAGGCGGAATTATACGACGTTGAATTGACCGTAAAGTGTGCCCCGAATGTTCCGCATGTGCTCGTGGATGCAGGGCGTATTGAGCAGATGCTGGTCAACCTGTGTCTTAACTCCATTCAGGCGATGGATGGGCCCGGTGGTAAGCTTCAACTTGGTATATCCGGCCTGCCCGGATTAGTTGTTATCGATGTTCAAGATACCGGTGGGGGAATGGAACAAGAAATCGCTAGCCGTATCTTTGAACCCTTTTTTACTACGAAATCGAATGGATTTGGATTGGGATTGTACAATTGTCGCCGCATTGCGCGAGAGCATGGAGGCGAGATTACTGTGCAAAGTGAACACGGACACGGGACCACGTTTACGGTTGTATTACCTGCCATGACTGAACCTGGAGGGGACGGATGAGTGGCTCATTACTGCTCGTAGATGATGACCGTTTTTTGTTGCGGGCGATGGAGAAGCTTCTTGTTACCGAAGGTTTCTCCTGTCGCATCGCGACGTCATTGCGTGATGCCGAACGCGAAACTGCCGGGAATCGGTTTGACCTGGTGATCCTGGACGTTGGACTACCAGATGGTGACGGGTTTACCCTCTGCAGGAGACTGCGGCAGAGTCACACGATGCCTCTCCTCTTTTTAACCGCACGAAGTGACAATGCCGACAAAGTGATTGGCCTCGAGCTTGGCGCTGACGACTACCTTACTAAGCCATTTGAACCGCGTGAGCTCATTGCGCGGGTACGGGCGTTGCTTCGGCGAGCTGGCGAGTACAACAGCGGCACACCCAATATCAATACACCGCCTCGAT
The DNA here is from genome assembly GCA_021805405.1 of bacterium. Lineage (GTDB taxonomy): Bacteria > Armatimonadota > Chthonomonadetes > Chthonomonadales > Chthonomonadaceae > JAJZFK01. Next base: position 1,139 of record JAJZFK010000415.1, on the reverse strand, counting down.
TGCATGTTGGCACCCTGTTAATAGATACGGGCTTGCGAGACGCCTTCAAGATAAACCAGCCCCTACACCTTACAGATAAGGAATTCGCGGTGCTGTACTACCTTGCGCGATATACCGAGCAGGCTGTTACTACCGAGCAGATTTTTCGCGATGTTTGGGGCTTTGATGCGGAAAGCGGACCTGGTGCTGTTGCAGTAACTGTCTATCGGCTTCGGCGGAAAATCGAAATTAACCCAGACGACCCGCGGCTGCTAGTGACTGTTCGGGGGTTTGGATATCGACTCACTTCTGATGACGGTACTTTGATTTTGTAATGGTTTTGTAATGAAATTGAAATTTCGCAGATAACTTGTAAGGCGTAACCTTTTATTGTGCGTTGACTGGCTACAGCAACCTGGCCAACAGCCATTTGCCGGAGTGCCAATTAGCCATGTTAAAAGGAGAAACTAATATATGAGCCTGCGAAGCAATGATTTGAGCCTTGATGTCAGCCGTCGCAAACTACTCGCTGGTGCCGGTGCAGCGGGTTTGCTATCTGCTACAAACCTTCTGATAGGGTGCGGAGGCGGCAGGGCATCTGCTACGGCTAATACCGATGGAACAATACTTAATGCTGCAGCGACAGCAGAAGCACTTGCGACCGTCATGTATGACAACCTCATAAAATCTACGCTCTACACACAAGGGCTTAGCGGAAACGTGAATGATCAGGCTTACTTGGCGGCCGGCCGCGAGCAGGAGTCTCTGCACTACCAAACTCTCACCGGCGCGGGGGCAGTCGCCCTGGCAACCACATTCTACTTTCCTTCAGGCATGTTCACTACCGCATCCGCAACGCAATCCGTTCAAACAGCGCTCAATACGCTAGTAACGCTGGAAGATGCATTTATTGCCGCATACCTAATTGGTGTTCGGGACCTTTCTACTACTGGGCTCAAGGTTCTTGCTGCGCAGATACTTGGTGTTGAGGCGGAGCACCGTGCGTTTGGCCGCGTAATCGCAGCCGACCTCAACCTCACGAGCGTAACGGGACTTTCCGGTACTGCCGAAGACGTGCAGGGCAGTGCAGGGCACGCTGCCAACAACATTGCCTATGAACGTACATTCTCCACAACTGGCCCCGCCTTTCAAACGATTAC
>JAJZFK010000151.1 GCA_021805405.1 bacterium | reverse complement strand
CCTGGGTACTAGAATGCAAACCTGCCGCGATTTTCCAACATTACGAGCACAGTGTCGTCGCCCAGTGTGGAAATACCGCGCATTTGAAGCGGGCTTCCGTCGCCAGTAAGCAATCTCACGTAACCTGGTTAAATTCGTCAGCAACTACTAGACGGGTCGTTAAACTTTGCCATGCACGTGCATATTTCAGGGCATCGATACCACAGTACCAAAAGTCACCACACCGCTTAAAAATAAGGCGGCAATCGGCCCAGGGTGGCCAACGATTACAGTACATGACAAATGCTCGCTACACCACCCGAATTTCACCCCAGCCCCGTACAGCCCCGACACCTTGCTAGCCGAGGTCGTTCCCCATGAGTTTACGGAAGTGCAGAGTAAAGCCTGTAGTACCGGGCACGGTGTGCAAATCGATGCGGAATGGCGCCTGCTTGCCTGGAGCGATAGACTGCTGTGGCAACATCGCCTGCTGTAGAGAGAGCACATCGCCGCCAGAGCCCTTTAAAACTGCCTCAACTTCCACGTTGCTAAGGTAACGAGTGCTTCTGTTAACTGCAGCGCCCGTAATGGTTATATACTCACCGGTGCTCCTAACATGTACAGATTGCGCACTGATGGAGGCGCCAGATGTACCTGAGCTCAACCAGCGAGGTGAGGTGACATTACCGTTGACCACGTGCCCTACGAAACCAGCCAACGCAACGATGCCTCTAAAGCCGAGAAACAGTAGCAGCATCAGCACCACAGTAACCGCAAGGAGCCGTTCACGACGCCTGTACCTTCTAACCGATTTGCCGACCGGGCGCGGAGCAGCAATTGGCTCGCGCGACGTATAGTATTCCGGCATATGTTGATAAAGTGGTAATGCCATATGGTTCATCCTCCCTATCATCACGAACAGCAGATACAACTAAGTACACAATATTTAGTATAACATTAAGTATATATATTTGTCAACGTAAATTTGTACCTATTTGTAGATTGCTTTCCGAAGTCAGGAAGTGCACCAGCCTTCTTTCGTTTTGAATAGTGTCTGTAGTATCTCTTGCAAGTTCTGACTTAGTCGCGTTGATGCCCCTGTATGTTGAGTATCCGTGCGAAGTACCGGGCACCGTGCCGCGCTTCAACGCCAGATTTGGCAACGGCGCCAGATATATGTAAATTCTAGAACTCAGTAGGCTGGCATCTAATTGACGCCAGCCTACCTTTTAAGATTTCCAGACTTATTTTAAGCTAGTGAACGTATTCGATGTCGTCGAGGTAGAACGTCACTGGCCGAACAGTAGCTGCAACCGACCAGCCAAATGCGGTTACGATACGGCTTAAGTTTAGCCCTGCCAAACTGATGGAATATTTTTTCCAGGTTGTCGTGAGAGACACGGTTTTAGAGGCAGTGCCACTATCGTGGTATCGCACCCCACGTTTCAATACTCCAAGGAGAAAGTTAACTTTTTCTCCCCCGTGAGAACCACGGGCCCAAAACTGAAGACGCGTCGCATCCGACAGGTTCTTGCCGCCCGCAACCTTCCCCCAGTTGTTGGCAGGATTTTGCCACACCACCCCGCCCCAGTCGTTTTTCCCTGTAAATTGAACCTTCATACACAGCTTACCTGTGTGGGGTTGAACCGTGCATTTAGGATCCAGTGAGATTGCCTTCGCATCACCCATAAATCCTGACGGCGCATAAACAGGGGAGCCTTCGCCGTTGTTATAGATCACTAATGGAATTGGCAGCCTGGCCACTGGTTTTAAATTAACAGGAGCGACCGACGTGGCACCCCCTGACGTGAATTTGATATCATCCAGAAAGAAGGTGACTGGTTTACCACTTCCGGCCAATGACCAACCGAATCCAGTTTTTATTCGAGATAGATCCATTCCAGAAACGTCAATGGCGTATTTGTGCCACGCCTTACCCAGGGTCTCGGTCACCTGGCCAGTGGCAGTATCGTAATACTTTACCGACCGACCTAACACTCCAAACAGAAATTTAACGGTCTCGCCACCTTGAGCACCTCGGGCCCAAAAGGTCAACTGTTTTGCACCCTGCAAATCCCAGCCACCGGGTGCCTTACCCCAGTCATTGGGGGGATCCTGCCAGACGACGCCACCCCATTGATCGGGTGCATTATACTCAACCTTCAGGCAGGAGGTGCCGTCATGTGGATCGTCCGTGCAATTGGGATCCATCTTGATGGCTGCTGCGTCCCCCATGTAACCGGAGGCTGTGTACGGAGACGGCGTAGTAGCACCCGCACCGTAAATAACCAGAGGGAGTGTGGCAGCCTCACTTTTGGCAGCGGGCGGCGGAATATTACCTGTTACATGGATAGGTATGTTAGCGACAGCCGCACCGTTGTGATGATTGTAAACGTAGGCAAAGATACGGAAATTACCTCTGAATTCAGGAACCTGTATCGTTGCACCCCGTTCACTACTTTTAATTATCGCAGCCGGAAACGTAGGAGGAACGGCTTGGGAGGCACCACCAACCGACGTGTTACCGGGATCCTCCTGAAATACCCAATGCACTGTCAGGCTACCGCGAGAGGGGTTTTTTGCATCGAGTACAGGATGCAAAACGGCACCCGGTGTTACTATTGGGTCACCGGGTAATGAGAGCGAGTTAATGACAGGACAGGGGTACGACGGCGCGCGGTGACTCCAGAGTTCCTGCATGGTGTCTACGGCAGCAAGCTTCCTGCCGTCTGGTAGGAACATGCCATACCATGTAGCGGTTGCCTCCTGTTTGTAGCCCCAGGCAAATGCAAACCCGCCCAGGCAGAGAGGGTTTCCAAGGATTGTACTCTCGTTTGTTTTTCGGTACCAGTCTGCCTTCGCGGTACTGGAAAGTTCCACCGATACTCCCCAATTGGTTTTAGCCGACTCCCATTGCCCCGGAGGTCCGTACTCGGTAACAACGAACGGCTTTTTGCCACCTGCAGCCAGATAGCGCTTTGCGAGTGAAGGACCGCCAGCATAACTGTTTATGCCCTCAACATCAATAGAGGGACAGTACTGGTTGATCGCTGCAACTCGCCTGCCGCCTATTTCAGCGGTTACCGTCATTGTGGGATGGTTAGGATCGAGCCGATGAGCCATGGCTGCAATCTGCTCGACACTTCGCCATATTACCGGGCTGTCACCGGTGCCGTAGCCCTCCATTTCGTTGCCAATACCCCACATCAATACTGCAGGATTATTGCGATACTTCAATATAACGCTTCGCGCTTCGTCGTACTGTGCCTTAACCTGGGCCGGGTCGTTGTAGTTAAACCCTTGTTCCGTGTGACCGAGCCATATGCCCACCGTAACCATTATTCCCAATTTGTGGGCACGCCGCAGAACAGGCCCGAGGTTATCGGCCCCCCAGGTGCGAATGCAGTTACCACCGATGCCCTTAAGCTCGGTAAGTGACTGCTGCCCACCGGCTCCCTTTATAGTGAACGGCTTGCCGTTTACCGTGAGGTGCCATTTTCCACCCGAATCGGTTAGAGCTACTCTCGACGGTGCTGCATGAACGGGCATGCTGACCATCACGCACGCGGTTAGCAATGTTGATAGCAACAGTTTAGGCAGGTAGTTATGTTTGGCCGCCAATATCATCTTGTCTCCCAGTTTGAAGGATTCAAACCTCACGGTTGTTTTCGTTGTATTATTTTAACATGATGTTTCGATAAATCGTTCCCAATGTGAGAGGAATTCGGGATTTTTGCACTTCACGGCGTCACTTCAAGTACCGATTTGCGCTTTTAACGCTACTACGAACTTCCAGGTGCACAACAATGCCATCTGGCATACCACTAAACGACCGAGATTTCTGCGAGTATAAGTCAAGGGCCCGCAGTAACGGGTACAATTTCATCACAATTATGGGTGGAGGTTTCAATGCAGATTGTCGGCCTAATACCGGCCCGTATGGCGGCGCAGAGACTGCCGGGAAAACCCCTACTGGATATTGCTGGTAAACCGATGATTTGGCATGTTTGGAACAGTGCCAACCAGGCAACCAGCCTTACTGCACTAGCGGTAACCACTCCAGACCGTGAAATTGCGGACGCAATAGAACTATATGGTGGCAAAGCAGTCCTAACCGGTACCAATCACCGAACGGGATCCGACAGGCTTGCAGAGGCCGCACGCATACTGCAGCTTGCGGACGACGACATTGTAGTGAACATTCAGGGCGATGAGCCTATGATGGATCCAGCATCGATTGATGCCGTTGTAGCGCCACTAGTTACCGATAGCACGCTCTTGATGTCTAGCGCAATGACGCCGTGTCCGGATGACAGCCTGGATGCACCTGCCGCTGTTAAGGTTGTTTGTGCGCTCAACGGTAACGCATTATACTTTTCGCGATCAAGAATACCTCACCCGCGACAAGCAAGCAGCGCAGTTACCATGCTCCACCTGGGGCTTTACGCCTACAGGGCGAGTTACCTGCAAACATTTGCTAATCTGCCGCCTACGCCTCTTGAGCAATCGGAGAGCCTCGAGCAGCTGCGTGCGCTGGAGCACGGTTTTACCATACGAATGGTTACCGTTCGCAAGACCTCTATTGGTGTAGATACACTAGAGGACATTGAGAGAGTTCGCAAAATAATGACAGCGTAGCCGTGTGACCGATAGCGGCCTAAGCGGCAGAAATGTGAAACGCACCGATGCATAACTACGCAAACGACGGTATAACCCGCCGCACGTTACTTGGAGCAGTGGCGGCTACACTTGCCGCCGCCACAACCACCGCGACTGCGGCTGTTCGGGATCCCTATGGACCATTTAAGGTAGGAATTCAATCATACACACTTCGGCACTTTACCCTGGATGATGCGCTGGATATCACCGCAAATCTTGGTATTCACTACTGGGAGGCTTTTCCCGCACATCTCCCGATTACTACTGACAAGCAGATACTTTTAGGCTACCACAAAAAGCTTGCTGATCACCACGTGAAGCTGGAAGCGTACGGAGTGGTTGGGTTCTCCAACGACGAAGCAGACGCACGGCGTACGTTCGACTTCGCACGTGCCATGCAGATACCCGTGCTATCAGCCTCGCCCTCCCCAGACTCGTTCGCACTTCTAGACAAGCTCACCCATGAATACAACGTTCGTGTGGCTATTCATAATCACGGCCCCGGAGACAATCTCTATGCCCACCCGCAGCAGACGCTGACTGCCATTGCAGGTCATAGCAAAATGATTGGTGAATGTGAAGATACTGGCCATATGATAAGAAGTGGCGAAGACCCTGTAGCAGCGGCCAGGTTGTTTGGGCATCGATTGTACGACGTCCACATAAAGGCAGCACGTAAAGACAAGGCTGGCGACATTGTGTGGACAGTAAATGGCGACCCGCGCAGCCTGCTAAATACTCAGGCATTCCTGCAAACGCTGCTAGATCTTCACTACTCACGATTGATCGCACTGGAATACGAGGATCACGAAACAGATCCTGTTCCCTACATGAAGCAGTGCTTTACCGCAATACAGCAGGCCATCATCGCTATTCAGAAGGCTGCCCGTTAACCTGTAGACGCCCTTCCAGGTAGCTGTACCAGTTCCAGCTGAAGCGCAGCAATCTCCATCAACTAATCGTAAGAAGTATGAATGGTCAGCTAGTTGCCATTAAATGGAGAAGGTATGCATATTCCGGACGGGGTACTAAGCCCTTCGACGTGTGCTGTAGCTGCAGCGGTCATGATCCCTATATGGTGGACTGCAGGACGCAAATTAAAACAGACACTGGGTGCAAAGCAGCTTCCGGTGCTGGCGCTGGGATCCGCCTTCTGCTTTACTATCATGATGTTCAATGTTCCGGCACCGGGTGGCACTACAGCTCACCCGGTAGCGGGCACGCTTCTTGCAATTCTTCTTGGCCCCTGGGCAGCAATTATTGGCGTTTCTACGGCCATTGCAATTCAGGCTCTCTTTTTTGGTGACGGAGGCGTACTAGCCTATGGTGCCAACACATTTACGATGGCTTTTGTGCTTCCCATGGTAGGTTATGCTGTTTATCGGCTTGCGGCTGGTGGGGCAACCGGAGTTTCCAGGCGTAGAGCGCTTGCAGCCGGGTTGGGATCGTTTGTAGGCATTAATGCGGCCGCCACCATTGTGGGAATCCTGTTAGGCATGCAGCCACTCCTGTTTCGCGACACACTCGGCCACCCTCTCTATTTTCCGTTCGGGCTCAATATTACTGTTCCGGCTATGCTTGGCGCTCATCTGTTGCTGGCAGGTCCCGCCGAAGCAATTGTTACAACGATGGTTGTCCTCTACATGCAGCGTACCGGCTACACGCTCTACGGATGTGGAGACGCCACTGCAGTTGAGCGGGGCCGAAGTCGAAGGGAAATGCTTTGGGTAGGCATATTTGCGATGATTGCCCTCTCGCCACTTGGGCTTTTAGCCCAGGGAGATGCCTTTGGCGAGTGGAATGCCGACAGTATACGCAAGGTAATATTTAAAGTAACTGGCCAGAGCTACGTTCCTAAAGGTATGGCACATATTCAGGCGACAGGTTACCATCCAATCTCGTTTCTGCAGGACTACGCGCAAACGGGTTCAAACGCAAATATATTGGGTTATATTGGTGCAGGTATTTTGGGTGTTACTATCATTGTGATCGTGGTGACGCTGCTTGGCCGCAAACTTGCAGCGAGAGAGGAGCAGAGCAGCAATAACCTGCCAATTACTGCACCGCCTCGGACTGCACAGGAGCTCGTGAACGGTCTTCCCCCATGGCTTGCGTCATGCAATGTACATGCTACACTACCACAATCCACCGGCAAAAGTAATCCGTTCCTTCAGCGCACATTAGCCGAAATAACTAGTGGAACAGCTACTGCGCTGCGTGCAGACCGATGGGCTAATCAACCCGGGTACCTTCAGAGCCTCAACCCAGCTGCAAAACTGGCTGGGTTCCTGGTACTGCTTGTTGCAGCCGCTATAGCACACAGTGTGATCGTGCTTGCACTGCTGTATGGTGCGGCAAACCTTATGGCGCGTGCATCCGGTATACCGATATCGGTGCTTAACCGGCGAGTATGGCTCTCTGCACCGCTTTTCGTTGGAGGAATAGCGCTACCGCTTATCTTCAGCTTTGCGTCGCCCGGTATGCCCTTGGTAGTTTTACTTCATCAACCCTTCG
>JAJZFK010000362.1 GCA_021805405.1 bacterium | reverse complement strand
CGAAGTGTTCGTCATGATCTCCATTCTCGCCCTGCCGTCTATCGATTTTGGCGTGGACATCAGGATACAGTATGAGGAGTGTTGACCTCTACCAACGCGCCCACGCAGTTGATGGAGCTGCGCTAACCCAAACCGGTCGGCGTCCTCAATCAGCATCACGGAGGCGTTTGGAACGTCAATTCCCACCTCAATAACGGTGGTAGCAACCAGAATATCGAGTTCGTGGGCTTTAAATTTAGCCATTACTACTTTTTTGTCGTCGGGCTTCAGTTGCCCATGCATAAGCCCAACACGATACTCCGGAAAGACCTCATTCTGCATGTGCAGGTGCGTCTCAATAGCGCTCTTCGCCTGTAGTGCTTCACTCTCTTCAACTAGCGAACAAACCACGTAGGCCTGCCTTCCCTGGTCAAGCATCTGCCTTATGCCAGCATAAACCCTCTCGCGCGTATCGTTGGTACGCCAATGAGTCACAATGGGCCGCCGCCCGGGCGGTAGTTCGTCGATGATGGTGCTGTCCAGATCGCCGTACATCGTGAGCGTAATAGTTCTTGGAATGGGTGTCGCTGTCATTACGAGAACGTGCGGTGAGTCCCCTTTCAGGCTGAGCGCCTGGCGCTGAAGTACTCCAAATCTGTGCTGTTCATCAATAATCACCAGGCCAAGTTTGGCAAATTGCGTGTCATCCTGAATGAGCGCATGGGTGCCAACGCCCACCCGCGCCTGACCGCTGGCGAGGTCGTTTCTCGCGGCTTGACGAGCTTTACCCGCCATACTGCCCATCGCGAGCGCAATGGGTATACCAAGTGGCTCTAAGAGCCGCTGAAGCGCAAATGCGTGCTGCTGAGCAAGCACCTCTGTGGGGGCCATGAGAGCTGCCTGACAGCCGTTCTGCACGGCCATCAGGATAGCCGCAACGGCTACCATGGTCTTGCCGCTTCCCACGTCTCCCTGAATTAACCGGTTCATCACATGTCCGCTGCAAATATCTGCAGCAATTTCACCCATTGCACGTTTCTGTGCGCCGGTTAGTTCAAACGGAACTATCTCGTGCAGTTCTGTGGTTAATGCAGGTAGGTCAACAGCCATCTTAATGCCTGGTTTACCCGTTGTATGGCGCTGCCTCCTGAAATGTGCCAACGTCTGAATCACGAGGAACTCCTGGAACGCCAGGGTACGCCGGCCGAGGTCACGCTGCTGCCACTCGTCGGGAAAGTGAAGCGCGCGAAACGCCTCTGCGGCAGGCTGCAGACCATACGTCGACCGGATCTGCGGCGGTATCACCTCTGGTATCTCGCCTGAGCCCAGTTCTAGCGCCTGCATCACCAGTCTGCGTAATGTACGCTGTCGGACGCCCTCGGCAAGCGGATAAACTGGCACAATGCGGTTCATGCTGAGGGAGTCCTCGCCAGCAATTTCCCATTCCGGTGAATTCATCTCAAGAGCAAAGAGATTGTCAGTCTTTACAAGCCCATAAACAATAACTTCGTCCTTTTGGTCAGCAGCCCGACTCATCGCTTTCTCGACATACGGCTGGTTGAACCAAACCAGAACAAGACTACTGCCGCCGTCATCAAAAATGGCTTTAGTAATTGCTAATCGGCCCTTGGTCGTAGTGGTGGAAACGGCGCGAATTCGTCCCCTAAGCGTAACAGGCTCGCTGGTCCTTATGCTAGAAACCCTAGTGAAGGTACGACGGTCTTCCCAGCGGCGTGGTATATGCCATAGCACGTCGCCAAGTGTTTTAAGCCCAAGCTTTGACAGGGGTTGAGCGAGACCAGGGCCAATGCCTTTTACGTATTGTAGCGGACAATCGAGTTGACCACGCTGCATCAAAGGTCTAGTCCTCAACATAAGCGGCTCAAGAGGCGCTGATGCGTTCAAAAAACGGGTGAATTAAACAAGGGTATTGTACAGGCTTAGCGAAAGCGGTGTCAACACTTCCTTAACCCATTACTTCTTCACAATACTGCTTCCTAATGGGGAGCGGCTAACTTAACGCAAAGTGAACACAACCTGGTTAGTTGGAATTGATTGCTAAAATAACCAGTGCTTGCGGGTATGTAAACTCTAAGCCGTGTTTGCGAACCAGCAGGACTTTATGCCTGTACCCTCGAATTTTAATGTAACTCATTTGCAACGGCCGTAATAAAGCCATAATGCGTAACAGTTTAGCTGCATCAGCGTCAAATATGCGCATGTAGCGACAGATTGCGGCCTGAAAACAAGTAGTGCAAGGAGCACGAATGAAGCAATATCCCCTAACGCCACGGCGCATCGCCTCTCTAGCCGCCATTATTTGCCTGGCCGTAGCTTGCGGTGAATCCCGTGTGCTTGCGGCACCAATCAAATTCGCCCAGTCAGTCGCCCGCGCAAGAATCGCAGTTAAGCGAGGAGTACAGTATCTCAAGCAAGTTCAGGAGTCCGACGGATCCTGGTCACACTACCCGGCAACAACAGCCCTTGCTCTTATCGCCCTGCAGCGCAACGGTTACTCTGCTCATTCGGATACCGCTGTAGCTCGCGGCGTTCGTTTCCTACTGAAATGGCAGCAGCCAAATGGTTCCATCTGCAATCCGTCAGATCCTAATACTGCCCTTCCGAACTATAATACCGCCCTATCACTAATGGCACTGGTACTAACCCACAATGTAGAGTATAAGCCCATTATTGCTCGCGGGCAAAAGTACCTTGAGAATTTACAATTTGGAGCAGTAGACGGCATGAAGCGATCTAACCCGCTTTACGGCGGCATAGGCTACGGCAGCGATCCCGACGATCACCCGGATGTCTCTAATCTAGCAACCGCGCTGGAAGCGCTCAAGCAGAGCGGTGTTCCATCGCAGGCCCCAGTATTTCAGCGCGCAATCGTTTTTCTGCAGCGCGTACAGAATCGGGTGGATACCAATGATCAGGCCTGGGCAAAAATTGGCCCCAACGATGGTGGCTTTACTTACGATCCCTATGGCACCAGCAAGACGGTAACTGGTGGTCACCGATCGATGGGAGCGATGACCTATCAGGGGATGGAGAGCTATATCTACTGCGGGTTAAACCGCAATGATCCTCGTGTTGCCGCTGCCTGGCACTGGATTCGCAGCGACTACACGGTAACTCATCACCCCGGGGAAGGAAATACTGCGTTGTATTACTATTACAATGCAATGGCAAAAACACTTGCGGTTTACGGACAGCGAACTGTAACTGATACCCATGGTGTTAGCCACAACTGGTCCGCTGATCTCGAGAACCAATTGAGCAAGTTGCAGCATCCAGATGGCTCGTGGTTCAATTCGAACCCCAGGTATTGGGAAAACCAGCCGTCATTAGTGACGAGCTACACGTTGATAGCCCTTTCATACTGCCTCCATCCGTGAGCGAGAGGAACTTTTAGAGCATGACATCTGCAGCCAAAATGAACCCGGACGACGACATTCAGAGCCTGGAGCGTCTAAAAAGCGCGTACGACAAGATGAGGTCAGAGATCTCACAGGTTGTGATTGGGCAGGACGCGGTGATTGAGGAGCTGCTTATGGCGGTCTTCTCCAGGGGTCACTGCATACTCGTTGGAGTACCAGGGCTTGCCAAAACTCTGCTTGTAAGTACTATCTCTCGTGTGCTGTCACTCACCTTTAAAAGAATACAGTTCACACCAGACCTTATGCCAGCAGATATCACCGGTACGGAAATAATCCAGGAGGATCCGCTAACACGGGAACGAAAGTTTGTTTTTCTGCGCGGACCGCTCTTTGCAAACATGATTCTCGCGGATGAGATAAACCGCACGCCGCCTAAGACACAAGCGGCACTTCTGGAAGCGATGCAGGAGCACAAGATTACTGTTGGTGGACAGAGCCATGTACTTGCCGAACCGTTCTTCGTATTGGCTACACAAAATCCGATTGAACAGGAGGGTACTTATCCCCTGCCGGAGGCACAGTTGGACCGGTTTATGTTCATGATTGTAGTCGGGTACCCCAGCGCAGATGAAGAGCTTCAGATTATGCGCGCGACGACTGGGGGTAGCCAGCCTACACTCAACACGACACTAACGGGTGACGATATATTGGCCGTGCAGGAGACAGTTCGGCGCATACCTGTAGGTGATCATGTATTTCGATACGCGGCTAATCTTGTGCGTGCTACCCGCCCGCGTGAAGCAGGCTCGCCAGATTTTGTAAACGAGTGCGTCGCGTGGGGAGCCGGACCTCGTGCATCCCAGTACCTTATCATGGGTGCAAAGGCGCGGGCCGCTCTGCAGGGACGAGCCTACGCTACGACAGAAGACGTTGCAGCGATAGCGCTGCCCGTGCTGCGTCACAGGATAGTGACCAATTTCAATGCGGAAGCCGAGGGACTTTCCACAGACACCATTGTACAGCGATTACTTCAAACCCTGCCCAGACCCAACGATTCGGCCAGATGACAGATACAACCGGGACCAGAACTGCGGGAGCTGTAACGTCTGTCGCCGATCCGCAGACCCTTGCCCGCATCACCAGACTTGAGTTGCGTGCACGTACAGTGGTTGACGGCATGTTGTCCGGAATGCACAGAAGCCCGCACCGCGGCAGCAGTGTTGAATTTGCTCAACACCGAGATTACGTGCCTGGTGATGAGATTCGCCATATTGACTGGAAGGTCTATGCACGTTCCGACAGGTACCACATTAAACAGTTTGAAGAGGAAACGAACCTCCGCGCCACTGTTTTGCTCGATATAAGCGCAAGCATGAACTACCGAGGTACAACATCCCCTCTATCCAAGCGCGAATATGCAGCTGTGTGTGCCGCAGCGCTCTCTTCTCTGCTCATACGGCAGCGCGATGCCGTTGGGCTTGCTGTATGTGGTAACGGTGTAGAGCAGTTCGTTCCACACGCGTCCACGCCCGGCCACCTTCGAGTTCTCACCGAGACAATCGAAAAAGCTCAAAGCAGTGCTACCACCAGCCTGGGAACCAGCCTGCACGATCTTGCGGAACGTATGCAGCGCAGGGGCCTACTGCTCGCACTAAGCGACTTCTTTACCGACACGGATGAAGTGATGCGCGGACTCCAGCATTTTAGGCACCGGCGTCATGAAGTTGTACTCTTTCATGTGCTGGATAGAGACGAAATGGAGTTCCCGTTCAAGTCGGCTGCTTCCTTTCAGGACATGGAAATTGATAGCACCATTACTGCAGAACCCAATGCGTTGCGTCGCGAATATCTTTCCGCATTTAATGCCTTCGTAGACAAGCTGAAAAAAGGGTGTCGTGAACTTGGAATGGACTACGTTCTACTGCGTACAGACCAACCCGTGGATACTACCCTCGCTCAATATCTGGCAAACCGCATGAAGCGCGCGAGGTGAACGCGTGACTTTTCTAAACCCTCTCCTTCTTGCCGCGGCAGCACTGGTCTCAATACCACTCCTCATTCACCTGTTGCGCCGTCAAAAGCTGCCAGTCATTCCCTGGGCAGCAATGGAATTCCTGCGGCAATCTCAAAGCAAACTGCGCAGGAGAGTACGCATTGAGGAGCTTATACTGCTCCTGCTGCGAATGCTTATTATCGCCGCTGTCGTTTTGGCGCTCGCGCGGCCTGTGTTGAGATCAATTTCTCTTCCTGTAATTTCGCAAAACAGCAGGGTTTACGCGGTCATCATTCTCGATAATTCGTACAGTATGGGTCAGAAGGATACACATGGCATTACGGCGTGGCAACGGGCAAAACAGTCGGTACACGAGCTGTTAACCCGCATTTTACGTCCGGGTGATGCGGTATCAGTGCTGCTTGTAAACCACACCGTTAAGCTCCTTATAGAAAGCCCAACCTACGACCTTGGCATGGCAGATCGTGAGGTGACGGCGGCTAGTATCTCCTACAACAGCACGGACCTCACCGCAGGTGCCCGTGCAGCACTCGCCCTGGTACAGGATTCCTCAGCGCCAGACCGGGAAGTTTACTATTTCACAGATAACCAGAAAACTGGAATGGCTACTGCCTCTGGCCAGCAGGCAATGTGGCAGAAGCTATCGAAAGCCGCGCAGTTAATCTGGGTCTCAGCCGTGCCAACCTATCAATCTGTGCCCAATCTAGAACTTCACCTGCTTCCGCCCTCCCGCGAGCTCGTTACTGCTAACCTCCCCGCCAGGTTGGAGGCACAGGTAAGTAACTACAGCGCGGTACCACGAAATATAACGGTGGAACTTCGGCTCGATGGAGGTGCCCCTGGGGCACCCCAATCAATGAATATTCCAGCATACGGCAATCAGACAGCAGTGTTTAGTCCCTATCTGCCGCAGCCCGGAACGCATACCGGTAGAATCTCCATCGCTAACAGTAAGACGGTAGATGGACTGGCGACGGATAACTCAGCCTCTTTCGTCCTGCACTCGCGGGCACACATACCAATTCTGGTACAGGATATGTCGCCTTCCGACGGGTCGAATACATCATCGTCGTTTTATCTTTACACGGCGTTGCAACCAGATAGCACCAGCCATATATTTGCGCCCACCCTCATCAACGGCGGCCTGGGTTCCGCCAACCTCAACCGATACTCGTGCGTTGTAATAACTGGTGTTACAAGTTTGAGCGCCGATGAGGTACAGGCACTTACCCACTATGTGAGCGCTGGAGGCGGATTACTACTCTTTCCGGGCAAAAATAGCAACAAGGCTGAACTAAATCGACTAGCAGGCTCGCTCCTCCCGGCCAAACTTGGGTCCACGGTAAACACAGGAGCAAATCAGCCAATTTCACTAGATAGCGGCAGCATCGCGAACGACCCATCCCTCGAAATTTTTAAGGACGCCTCTATCCTCAACATTGGCGATGCCACATTCACCGGATATTTCAAACTTGTTCCTACTACTTCAACCGATACACTCTCTCCACCTAGAGTACTGATGAAGTTTAGCAATGGGGAGCCAGCAGTTGTATCGCGCGCGCTAGGGCTGGGAAAAGTCATTCTGTTTGCATCTACTGCTAACACAGATTGGAACAACCTGCCTGCCCGAGGAGCATACCTGCCCCTACTATACCAAATCATCACATCGCTAGCTGCCGGCCCCGCAGCGCACGTAAATCTAGGACTTGGCGACCCTGCTGTGCTCTCGCTTCCCATTGCAGACAACGGTGGTAAAGTGACAATCACCCGGCCAGATGGTAGAAAATCTGTAGTGC
>JAJZFK010000093.1 GCA_021805405.1 bacterium | reverse complement strand
CCTCGACGGTTATCGTAATACCAATCTGACCGGGACCCATTTGATAGGCGGACGGTATTACAGACTTGAATATTCCTAAATCTAGCAGTGCTCGCTGATCGTCGCGCAGGAACTTCTGGTTGAAATAGCCGCCAACTTTGGTCAACATCTCCCGCGTGACTACATATTTGTGTGTTTTGTGCAAACCAACAACTTTAAGCGAGGCTACTCGCGCAACGATGAGGGGCACCTCTAATACGCCGTCACTTGTGATAGTTAAGTCCTGCGAAATGGCTGCCAGGTAACCTTCCTGGTTGTATAGTGCCTGGATGTTTTGATCGTCCTGCGCAAAGTTTGCGGCATTAAAAACCGTACCAGGCTTTATGTTAGCAAGGTATTTCATAATTACGTCTGGCTTTATGGGGCCAGAGCCTGTTATGGTGATATTCTTAACCGTTGGATTTTCCTCAACGGTAATAACTACGGTACATGTGCCATTTGGAGGGTTGGGCTCCTCGCTCTGTACCTGCACGGGAATGGTTGAATTTGTATAGCCTGCGCGAAACAACCCTGTTCGCGTAAGGTTTTGAACCATCTTGTACTGCAGGTCGCTTGTAAACACGTCGCCAATTTTAGCGCCGGATGCATCTATGATGAATGTCTGGTTAAGCGTTTTATTACCTCGCACTACAAAGCCAACGATTTTGGGCCCAACAGCTACCGCAGGTGCGCCTATGCCCGGTGCCGCCGTAGGCGGAGCAGCTGGTACAGGCGTGATTGGCGGGGTTACTGGTGTTGGCGTTTGAAGCAGTATTCTGCTGGAGGCTGGTATTTGTGCGGAGGACATACTTGGTAGCAGGGACAGTCCTGCGAGGGTGAAAATGGAGAGGCAAACAGGCGCACGTTTAATCGCAATGTTTTTCAAACAGTTCATAAACCGTAAAGTCTCCTTTAAATGCGCGGCAGTGCCAGTACTGCAGTCTGCACCAAAACGCCTCTGTAAGTGCAAGTAAGTCGCCAAATTATTCGCTGTGATAGTAGGGCTCAAGCTTTCTTCTAAGCATTCCCCGGGCACGCGAGAGACGCGTCTTCACGTTCTCCAGCGAAAGACCTGTGGCTTCAACTATTTCGTTGTAAGACAGATGCTGGTATTCGCGCAACAGTATGATCTCGCGATATTCGATCGATAATGATGCTACTGCTGCAACTATACGTTCCTGAAGTTCACGATCCTCCAGTACACGTTCTGGTGAGTTAGCCCAGTCTGGAATCTCGCGAGGGGCTGCTTCCTTGTCGTCTAGTTCCTGAGGCTGGTCTAGCGACTCAAGCCGCAGAGCTTTGAGGCGATCACGGCGACGAATTCTGTTTATGCAGTGGTTGCGCGCGATCTGGTACAGCCAGGTAAAAACGCGAGAATCCCCGCGGAACTGGTCGTAATGCTTGTAGGCATTAATGAACGTCTCCTGAGTGAGATCGGCGGCTTCTTCGTAATCACCCAACAGGCGATATATCAGGTTAAAAATGCGCTTTTCGTATTTCGCAACCAGGGCATCAAAGTCCAGGTTACGATCAACATCATCGGGAGGCAAAGCATTCATGGCGCGATCAGTAGCCTTGTAAACGCGTTCAGCCTGCCCGAAATTACCGACCATAGCTCCGGATCCCGAAACAGTGGTAGATCCGTTGGAATTTACCATAAATGCAGGCCCTGCCGGGTACTGGAGACCCCGAAGGCACTTGCGGCTATGCTGCAATTCAGCAGGAATGGTAAGGTCATGGTGCTTGTCGCGTCTTCCATTTGGTGGCGATGAGGCATACTGGCGCACTACAGCTAAAAGCTGAAAGAGGCTCGCTCGCCTGCTTCATTAGGACGAGAACTGACCACAGATGTTACAAAATTGTGCTTATCTGGCCAAATATAACCAGGGTAAACGCGTTGAACTGCAGGCTGCCAGTCATCCCTCCAGGCTATTTCCCGCACCTTTCTGCCGTTTATTATGACACATGCAAGTGGTTAAACCTGTTCAATAGTTGGCGTGTCCTTCGCCCCAAGTCGCTAGAACCTGTAGACACCTTCTAGTTGCAGGGAGTCGATGTTCTGCTCGTTTTTTTCAAATGAGAGCTGTAAGCGTTCGTTGATTCTTAGGCTCACCTTGATATCTGAAAGCACTTTGGAGCCACCGAGAGTTCTATCGTAAGTGACGTATAACGGTCCCACAATCTGGCGGCTTAGCGTGAAACTGAGCTGGCGTATGGGATCATAGGTGAGAGCAAGCTCCTGAAAGCCAAGCTCCCGCGCTGGTTGATCAAAGAGCGTGGGCAGAACTGAATTAGCGAATATACTGGTTACCTGTTGAGAAATGGCCTGCCCGGGGTTTTTATCCAAGCCCTGAATAGTACTGGCACCAAGGGCGTTTAACAGCTGCGCAGTTAGCAGTTTCTGGTCGCCGGCAAAGTCTGGTGGGTTTGTCTGAAATTCCAGTGCCAAGCGAGAGTTGCCAGTGCGTGTATCGATGGTATTACCCGTAAGCGGACCTCTCGCCGTGACCGTTACCTGGTAGCGTTTTCGGCCGGAGAACGAATTAGGATTGGGCAGTACCATCGCCGTTTGAGCTTTTAAATCTAGGTTTATGCCAAGTATTGCCTGCCCAGGCTCTGATGGATCTGTTATAGGATAGTTTAGAGTAATTGTACCGGGTGGTTTTACAACAAATCGGGCCGTTGGCAGGGCAAGCACTCCCTGAGTAATGGAAAGGTCGCCAAACAGGTGTAACGGTGTCTGTAATGTGGTGCTAGTGCCATTCGCCGTGTTCACTCGTTGTCGTGTGCCGGTTAGGAGGAGCGAACCGGTAACCTTACCGTTAAACGCGGATGCTGCTACAGTAACGTTCTTACGAAGCGTGAGCGTTAGGTTGACGCGTGTTAATAGGGGTACCTGTAGCGCGCCACCAGTGCCACTCCCGGTGCTAGCGGGTGGCGAAAGGTATGCGTTGGTTAAACCAACGTCGCCATTAAGTTGCGGGCGCGTAAGCGAGCCTGTGACGTTAAGTGAAATATCTGCAGTACCGCTAGCAGCACCACCCTGCATTCCTGGCAACGGACTCTCGTTAAATACCGTACTCGCCGACCGTATGGAGATACCTGGAACCGCCGCTTGCCCAGGAGATTGGACTATTGGCAGGGAACCGCTTACCAGGATGGGTGCAGCCTGTTGCGACTGTGTTTTAGATGACGTAACAAAGGTCTCTGCTGTAAAGCCGTTTGCCACGTGCAGGCTATCGCCATCAAAACTCAATGTGCCATGCAGGTTTCTTATCGCCGTGTGCAGATACGCTGGCTTGCCAACTGTTATCTGCCTGCCAAAAAGCAGCTTGTTGGCGGACATACTTATTGCACCTGTAACGCGCGGGTTAGCGAGTGTATTGGTAATAGATGCCGCGCCGCTCAATTTACCATCGGTATCTATCACTAACCCTGGTGCAAATGCAGAAAGGTCCTGCAAATTCTGTTCCGGGATTGAGGCGGTAATGTTGATGGGTGAATCTTTAGTGATGAAAGGCGGCTTCCATTGAAACGCCGCCTTGCCTTGCGCTGTGGCATCGAATACGCCACGTGAGCCATCTGGTGCGGTGAATGAGCGCGTAAGTGCAATATCGTCGGCTGTGAGTGTGGTACCGTCGGCCTGGGCGCGGCTAAGCGTAATGCTGTCGAACTTTACGCCTCCATAGCTGAAGTTGGTAACGTTGGCAGAGGCAGTGACGATAGGCCTGGAGGTGGTACCAGTCGCAGTAAACAGGAGGTCGCCGGTGCCGGTAATAGACGGCAGCACGGGTGGATGCGCCATATTGGCGATGACAGCGGCAGCAATAGAAGGAAGCGCAAGGTTATATAGACCGGCATCAATATCCATTTTGCCACCAAACTGTACGTTGGCAGTTCGGGCAAGAATGATTCCTAACGGGCTGGTTATTTTTAGCGCTGGCCCACCATAATCTGGGGATGGCATCTGTAGGTTGTTTTGGGAGATAACACCGCTTGCGTTGATCGCGTCGAGCGCTACGTTGCCTATCTGCATCCCGGTGCCCTTTAGATTGGCGTCTGCTACAGGGTGCATGTACGTACCGGATACGGCCGCTGTTCCGCTGATGCTTCCGGCTAAAACAGTTTGGGGCCGACTAAGGAATTCTGCCGCCGAGGTTCCCTTTTGTTCCGATGAGTAGGGTAGTTGAAGGTACAGGTTACGCAGCGCGGTAAGGGTGATGTCGTTCCATGCCACTGTTCCTGATACAGCTTTGGTATCCAGGTTAACGGTAGCGTTGTGAACGGCAACTAATGGTGGTGCGCCTTTTGCACTACTGGGTGCGGCGATGCTTGCATCTGCTATCTTGACCGTCTTGCCGTCGCTGCTGCCGCGCACCGCAAGATCCCCTAAGGCAAACTGCCGGTAGTTCACACCTGTTGCTTTAAGCTGCAGCGTTGTGTGCAGCAGGTTTAACGGGCCCCTGGCAGACCCACGAAATGCAACCGTACCGCTGAAATCCTGCGAAGTCGAGCCAGTTGCAGCGGTGAGTAGCTGTAGCAGTTGCAGGTTGGTTCCTGATGCCTCCGCGTTAAGTACACGTGAGGAACTGTATGATGCATCTGCCTGAATTGTGCCACCAGCCCCGGCAAGGAGCCCCACTGCGTTGAATGTGCCATCTGACGCGAGATTTGCAGTTAGCTCAGCCGATTGAATAGGGATACCGTTAACCACGCCATCCGTTAGTGTTGCCGTTAATGGGTGCACCAGTTTCCAGTCGGTGGGTGTTCCGGTTACGTGAATAACTCCAGTGTTGAGTGAACCCAAAATGGAGCCGTCCTGTCCTGCATCTAGAGTTGCTGGCAAGGGTACGTGGGCGATATGCAGGGCGTCGGCGAGGTCGAGATGTGCAGCCTGTGCCGAAACATCAAACCTGGGTGTTGTTCCGGCGTAGTTAGATACCGTACCAGAAAACTGGATGTTACCAGGGAACCTCTCCACAATTCCCCGCGCGATTGAAATCTGCTGTTTGTCAATCAGGAATCGCGCCGCCGCACGATCGAATGATACATCGCCTTCGTGCAAATTGAATGCCGTTGCGAGCCCCGTTAGAACCGGCTGTTTATAAGAACCACCAAGATGGGCGCGCAGGTAGCCAACACCCGTGATAGCCGTGAGGGTGCCGGAAGTGACCGCCGCAGTACCAGGTGGATGGGCACTCTTTCTCACTGCAAGCGCGGCGGCTACGGCTGCTGCTGACTTGTGAACGGCGGACCCATTGCGTGTGAGACCCTGCGCTAACGCGAACAGAGGCGAAAGCTGGAGTTCATCTCCGGTAAGGAATAGATTGTAGTGCTGCCTGCCAAGGCTCACCGATCCGGATGCTTGTACAACACCCAGGGGATCCGTAACCTCTAATTTACGAACTATAAGCTCACGGCCTACGGCTGCGGCCCTTGCATAGACCTCCTTCAGATGAACGGTTCGATACCCCAGGTTAGATACCTCTGTTCGAATGGTTGTAGATGGTGTTCGGCCCAGCCGACCCCGCATTGCTATATCGGTGTTGGCGAGCCCACCTACCGGTATCCCTATAGCAGCATCAATGCGACTGAGGTGGAGCGCAGTGCCATGTGCCTCTAGCTGAAACGCACCATGGTTTGTGCCGTCCACCGTGCTGCGCACATCAACAAGACCGCCGGCAAAACTGCCGCGAGCCTGAGCGAGAAGGTGTTTGTGAGAATAGGCAACATTAAGCTGAACGGATGGCATGGCGTAGTTGCCCCAGTGCACACCGAACAAATTGGCGCTTGCCCATGCGGTTGGCGCCGTAGCAGTGCCAATGACGTAAAGGTGTATGTTTCCCGTGCCATTTGCGCCTGCTGTATTGGAAACTACGTAGCCAGACTGACCTGTTGTAATGCGGTTAAGCCCGGCATCGTGATAGAAACCCCGCCAGCTAGCGTTTTTAAGTTCGGCCTCCGCCTGAATTTCCGGATTAATGGGTCGACCAAAAACGATGCCAGAGGCCGTGCCGCTTACACTACAGTGCGCACCCGCGAAATTGGATTTTAAATCGACCGATGCAAGCGGCCCTGCAAGGCTCACAATTCCGGCAATTCTCGTGAGGTTACCTGGCAGGCTTGGTACATGCACGGTACCATTCAGGATTTTTGCCGTAGCGACTACCGATACCTTTAGCGGCCCGCTTATTGGTAGCTGGGGTGCTGTTATGAGCAGGTGGGCAGTAGTGTTGGCAGTGCCAGAGGAAACAGTTGCCAACCTTGTGGCTATAAATGTCGTCGCAGCATAAGGGAGTGAAACGCTGCTGGCGTTAAGGTTGATCACTATCCGCAGTGGATTTACCATTACTTCGCCCACGGCGCTTACGTGGTGCGCCAGATGCTGAGCGGCACATGTACCATTAAACGTCACAAGCCCCCCGGGAACAAAGGAAACCTGAGCGTTAATGAGGGAGGCATAGGTGGCGAGCGGACTCTTTGGAGTAGTGGTAATTGGCCCAAGAGAGTAATCAATATAGTGTAAGGCGCCACCAGTGATAGTGATTGAACCAATGGAAGGACGGCCCGCACCGTGAGACGGATGTATTAGTGAACTGAAGTTCCACAAACCGGATTTGCCGCGCACGAGTGTAACATGAGGCGAGTTTACCGCGATATTTCGAATGAGGGGAAGGGTGAGATTAGATGAAAAGAGGTCGGATGTCGCGTAGGTAACCGATACTACGCTGGCACTGCCCAGTGCAGGTAGGTGATTGGATCGGTCGGCGCCAACCCAGAGACCGCGAATAGTCATGATATTCGGGCCAGGGCGCCAGGGAGGAACCTTAAACGAGAGGGATTGGATAAGGACTGTTCGCCCTAGTGCCCTAGTTGCCTCAACTTCTGCAATTTCGGCAAGGTTTCGCGGCCTGGTTAGGTACTGTAACACACGGAATGTAACTACCGCACCACCCGCCAGCACTATGGCGGCAGGAACGGTAGTTACGAATATGCGCGTCCAGCGGGCAGCAAACTGTTTCACGCTGCACCAGTTGGGTGGCCGCTCATATCACTTCACGCGGTTACACCTACACGCGCAAGTCGATCGGAGAGAAGTTTCTCGGAGAAGGCTTGAGCGTTGTAGGATGACCGCACAAACGGGCCGGAAGCGACAAAGAGAAAGCCCAGTGCCTCCCC
>JAJZFK010000186.1 GCA_021805405.1 bacterium | reverse complement strand
AGAGGCAGTAGATGCCGACGTCCATAAGTGCGCCGCCGCCAAGATTAGGATCAAACAGCCTGCTGGATGGGTTAAACCCCGCGCGGAAGCCAAAATCCGCCTCTACCATGCGCACTGCGCCAATGGCGTTCTGGGCTAACAGTTCGCGAACCTTTTCCATAATAGGGAAGCAGCGTGTCCACATCCCCTCCATAAGAAACTTGCCATGTTTTCTGGCGGCGGTCACAACCTCCACGGCCTCACGCCTGTTCATGGTGAAAGGTTTTTCGCACAACACGGGCTTCCCTGCCTGCAGCGCAAGAAGGCACCCGTCGCGGTGTCCATTATGCGGTACGGCTACGTAAATTACGTCCACGTTGGGGTCATTAACAAGCGCCTCGTAGCTGCCGTGGCTGCGAAGGTAACCGTATTCGCCCGCAAATGCCTCTGCTCTACCAAGGTCGCGGGAGCCCACTGCCGCCAGCACCGCTCCTGGCGTCTCCTTTAGCCCGGCAGTAAACCGTTTTGCAATGCTGCCCGGACCCATAATGCCCCATCTAATACTTCCGCCAGTGCTGTCAGACATAGTAACTCCCCTCAGGATCATCAACTGATTTCACAATTGCTACAATAATATTGTACGTGGCCCCATAAATTTCCTGCCAATACGCCGTCCAATGTGGTTTGTAAGGGTACCATTGCTTACCTTAGGGAGGGAGAAGATGCCGTGTTACTGCTGCTGCTGCTCATTGTGGCGGGAGTTATTTATCTGCTGGTGCCGCGCAAACCGGAAGCTCCCGCGTGGGGTGAACTAAAAGCAGAGTACGCCGGTGTAGATTACACGGGATGTGCACGAACCGTTATACAGCGCGACGCAGGTACACCGAACCAATTCTTTGTTGAATATCCTGGCGAAGATAGCGATGTGGTGAAAGGATTGCTCATACTTCCAGAGGCTGTAGAAACTCCCGTACCACTCATTCTGCTTGCCCACGGACTTGGCGGCACCAAGGAGGAGATCATCCAGTCGTTTGCCCCGGAGGTCCTTAAGCTAGGAATGGCCGTTTTTGCTCTCGACCTGCCACTCCATGGGGAGCGTAGCGTAACAAGCGTAAATTTGTATGAAAACCTCAATGTAAGGCGGGCAATGTTCTACGGGATAAGAGAGTGGCTTGTAGCGGTTGAGTGGCTGTCAACGCACGAGCAGATAGATTCCAGCCGAATTGCACTGCTGGGATATAGCCTGGGGTCCATGATTGGTGTCATTACTGCTGCACTCCATCCGGGCGTTTCCGCCCTTGCGTTATGCGTTGGCGGTGAGTCCATACTTCCAAGGGTCTCGCGTCTTCCACGGCGCCTTCGCAGGCTGGCATGGCCCATATCCCCTAGCCTTTTTGCGCAGCAGATTGCGCCTCGACCTGTACTCATGTTAAACGGGCTTCACGACGAAACAGTACTGCCCGCGCACGCCGAATTGCTATGGCAGAGCCTGGGAGAGCCGCGAGAAATTCAGTGGTATTCTTGTGGTCACCACCTGCCAGAAATTGCTGGCGAACGTGCCGTGCAGTGGTTGTACACGCAGGTTACTGGTGGCAGCCAACGGCCTGCCTCACCTGCAGTTGAGTGACGGTCGACCCCTTCTGATCTCCGTTTACAAAGGGGCATGCGGTTCCTGCGTGAATACGCCATAGTGCGGATGACCACACCATAAATATTCTATACAATGACTGCACGGGCAACTACCTTCTCTATATACGCGCAATAGATGCGCAGTAAGTAGGTACCGAAGCAGGCAGCGAGACAGGTTTCCGTAAATGCCCTATAGTTTTTGGAGCTAGGCTGAAGGGTGGGCTATTATGACTGAGCATCCTTTGTACATCGCTGTACTAGATGGTGACGCTCGCGGTGCCAGGGCAGCAGTAGAAGAGGCTCTTAACGCAGGAGCAGATCCTCAGGATCTCCTCTCCTCCTATATGATTCCGGCAATGGACGAGGTTGGTAAGCGCTTTGACGATGGAGAGTATTTTGTGCCAGAGCTGCTAATTGCAGCGCGGGCCATGAAGTCAGGGTTGGAACTGCTGCGTCCTCTGCTAGCGGAAACAGGAGCGAAACCCGTGGGTACGGTGATTGTTGGCACCGTGCGGGGCGATCTTCACGACATTGGCAAAAACCTCGTGGCGTCCATGCTAGAAGGCGGCGGCTTTAAGGTTATCGATCTTGGTGTAGACGTTGCTCCCGAAAAGTTTACCGCAGCAATTAACGAGCATCATCCTGATATCCTCGCGATGTCTGCACTTCTCACGACAACCATGCCCGGTATGAAAACGACGATCGACGTGCTGAAGCAGGACGGTCTAAGGGACAGCGTTAAAATCATGATTGGTGGCGCGCCTGTTACACGCCGGTATGCTACCGAAATTGGTGCGGATGCCTTTAGTGAGAGTGCGAGCGGTGCAGTGCGCGAAGCTAAAAGTCTTCTCAAACTTTAGGAGGTACTGCTATCAGCACTTCATGCCTTTTAAGTAGCGGCCTTGCAGTAGCCTCGGCCGACGACCTTCTTTTTGGCAGCGCTCTTCGCCCAGTAAAATGTGGAAATGGGCTGCTGATTGGTGCTGGCCGCGTAGTTCCAGAAATAAACTTTACGTTGCCGCCTATGAACATAAGCAGCTCCACATGGCAAGACGTGGAGGAGCAGTACCGGGAGATGATGACCGGCGTGTGTGAGCGTGCTGTAGACCTTGGCGCACCGGACCTCCTTGTAGAGTTTGAAACACTTCCCCCTATGACGGTAGATCCACAGCTTGGCGTCACAATTACGAATATCCTGGCAACAATCCTTCACGCGGTGCAGGCCCGACACGGAATAAAAGCAGCTCTTCGCCTGACACCCAACGATTCACGAGACCATCGTCGTCCGCCGCCCATGAGGAGCGGATATTACTGGGAGAACATGCTGCGGCTTTTTGCTGCGGCTGGCGCTGCCGGGGCCGATATGCTGGCCATCGAGTCTACGGGTGGTAAGGAGATTCATGACGACGCACTCATGAATGCCGATCTAGAAGGCATTGTGTATGCGCTAGGCGTACTGGCACCACGCGACATGTCATTTCTCTGGCGACATATTGTTCAGATTTGCAACGATACCGGTATTGTACCTTCTGGCGACACGGGGTGCGGGTTTGCAAATACTGCCATGGCACTGGCAAGCCAGAAGATGGTACCACGAGTACTGGCAGCAATTGTACGCGTTGCTTGCGTTCCCCGCGGGCTGGTTGCCTTTAACGAGGGGGCAGTTGGCCCCAGTAAAGACTGCGCCTATGAAGGGCCATACTTCAAGGCAATTGCAGGCGTCCCAATCTCTATGGAGGGCCGTTCTGCAGCGTGCGCACACCTAAGCCCACTGGGTAACATCCCTATGGCCGCCTGCGACTGCTGGTCAAACGAGTCCGTCCAGAACGTTCGCCTGCTCAGTGCTCCGGCCCCTGTAGTTTCCATGGACCAGCTGATTTTTGACTGCAGGCTAATGAACCGTGCATCCCTAGATGGTAGGGAAGCTTCTCTAACGCTGCGCCGATGGCTGGAAGAGAGCGATGCTCTGCTTGATCCGCAGGCTTACGTGTTGAAACCACAGATTGTCTTCGATATTTCCCAGCAGATAGTGCTTCAGCCCACGCCGTACCTTCAAACCAGAACGGCGGTACTTGCGGCTGTAGAGGCTCTTAAACAGGGCGTTAAACACAATGGTCTCACGCTGAGTGCCATAGAACTACGCTGGCTGGATAAATTGGCCACACAGAGTGCGGCCCTTCCGGAGGACGAAGACGAATTCATCGCCTTGATGATGAGGAAATACAAGGATAGTCCTTACATTCCTACCGAGTACGGCTTACCGTGTACGTAACTTGCTTACGAAAGGGGAACTGCTATGAATGCCCGTGAGCGGTTTAATGCGGTGATGCACTATCAACCGCGTGATCGCAGCCCCATAATGGATTTTGGTTTTTGGGACGAGACGTTGGTTGTGTGGCAGGAGCAGGGGCTACCTAAGGGAATTGACGCCGACAGGTATTTCGGCATGGATCCGCAGTGGATTACTGCCCCCGTAAATGTGCACCTACAGCCAGGGTTTGAGTGGCGCGTGCTTGAGGATCGCGGTGATACGCAGATTGTGGTTGATAATGAGGGAGTCACAAAAGAGCAGGGGAAGTTTCTTGGCTCTATTCCTCGGCATATTTCTCACACCCTGGTGGATCGCAGCACATGGCAGAACGAATTCAAGTGGCGCCTGGACGGAAGCGCCGGGCCGCGCCTGCCCCAAAACTGGGCAGACTACGTGGCAAGGCATTCGGACACCAATCGTACCTATCCGCTAGGTGTCAACGCTGGTTCGCTTTACGGATGGATACGCAACTGGATGGGGCTTGAAGCCGTTTCGATGCTGGTTTTCGATGACCGTGCCCTATTCGACGAAATGGTAGAGACGGTTGCAGATTGTATAGTAGAAACACTTAGCCGTGCGCTTGCCAGCAATATCCAGTTTGATTACGCCCTTATGTGGGAAGACATGTGCTACCGAGCCGGACCGCTGTTATCCCCTCGTGTGTTCGGCGAAACGCTGGTACCGCATTACCGCCGCATAACAGGATTGCTCAAACAGCATGGCGTGGATGTAGTTGTAATCGACTGCGACGGAGACATTACAAGACTGTTGCCGCTGTGGCTGGAAGGCGGGGTTAATACCATGTTTCCGCTAGAGGCAGGAGTATGGAATGCCGATCCGGTGGCGTACCGTGAAAAGTGGGGAAAGGACCTTTTAATGATTGGAGGCGTGGGCAAGCGGATGCTCGCCTCGAGTCACGATGCGATTACTGCGGAGGTAGAGCGTCTGGCACCACTGGTAGAAGCAGGTGGCTATATTCCCACCCCGGATCATCGCGTCCCACCCGATGTGCCCCTAGCCAACTATATTCACTATCTCAACGAGGCGCGGCGCGTTTGGGGTCGAGGCCTGCCAAATCTGGAACTGATGCAGACCGAGGTACAGGCCTGCACGCAGGATGATGTCGATAAATTTTCGTGGCACCTTGGCTAAAGCGGGCCGCAGTTGCGCGCGCTTGCGCCTGTTATCTAAACTCGACCTGGCGTGTACTCACCGAAGTTAACAAGATAGTGGTGGTAGGCTGTGCCGTAATTTGCGGACCCATTGGAAGGTGAGAACGATGACTGATGGTGCATTAGGCAAACATGTGGTAACTGTCACGCTTCTACCTTCTGGTAGGAGTATGGAGGTGGTTGCGGGTACAAGGCTACATGAGGTACTGGTCGCGCATGGCGGCGAGTCGCCCTGCGGCGGTAATGGCACGTGCCGAGGCTGCCGTGTGAAAGTTGTGCAGGGAAGCTGCCTTGTAACTGAGAGGCAGCGTGAACTGCTTCTTCCTCGTGAGCTACGTGAAGGATGGCGCCTGGCGTGCCAATGTATGCTAACCGAGGATGTCGCCGTACTTCAGGCGGCTGCGCCTGCCGTAGTACTGGTGGACGACGCCGTCGACCGCTTTATAGCCGAGGCTGGTTACGGAATTGCGGCCGATATCGGCACAACTACCCTGGCTGTTCAGTTAGTGGACCTGCAGAACGGGAGGGTACGAGGTCTGCGCACCGCACTCAACCCTCAGGCTACCCTGGGCGCAGACATAATGAGCCGTTTAGAGGCTGCGGGGCGTGGTGAAGCTGCAGCACTTACCGCCTCTATCAGGCAGTGTGTGGGAGATATGATAGCGGCGCTGCTACAGCAGTACGACGTGCCCGCCTCGCATCTTAAGCGCGTCTTCCTGGTGGGCAACACAGTCATGCATCACCTCTTCTGCGGATTATCTGTTGAGCCCCTCAGCCACGTCCCGTTCGAAACTACCGACGGCGGCCTAAGCATCCTGCCTTCGTCTTCAACCTTTTCATTTTTGTGCGACAACACCGAAGTTGTTTTCCTGCCATGCCTGGGGGGCTTTGTAGGCAGCGACATCTTAGCTGGCACCGCCGCCGTGCAGTTACTTCAGGCACAGGGACTTACGCTGCTGGTAGACCTGGGTACCAACGGCGAAATTGTGCTTGGCCAGGGCGGAGTTGCACTGTGCGCCTCTACGGCGGCTGGCCCTGCGTTTGAAGGTGCACGCATTTCGTGCGGCATGCGTGCTGGAGAGGGCGCAATCTGGAGGGTGACCGATGAGCGCGGCGAACTGCGCGCCGACGTGATTGGCAACTGCGAACCAGTGGGAATTTGCGGCAGCGGGCTTGTTGACGCGGTTGCCGCTGCAGTGCGACTGGGGCTCGTCACCTCTACGGGCCGGTTAAAGGATGGCCGCCTGCTGAATGTTGCGCCAGGTGTTACGCTTACACAGGCAGATATAAGGCAGCTTCAACTAGCAAAGGCTGCTGTGAGTGCGGGTATTGCCGTGCTGCTGGAGCGGTGGGGCACGGAGCATGGTCGAGTAGAGACAATATTCCTTGCAGGCGCGTTTGGCAACTACATCAGTATTCCTAGCGCCATACAGATCGGGCTATTTCCGTGCGGTGCAGACCGCATAACCGCAGCGGGCAACAGCGCCCTCCGCGGTGCAAGAAAGTTGCTATGCGCTGGAGATAAGCGGCTCGACCAGGCGGAACTGGTTGTAGCAAGCGTACAGCATATTCCACTCGCAGCCGACCCTGCATTTTTGGACTATTACGTAGACCAGATGTCATTTCCGCAACCTGATGCGAAACCGATTGAGTTGGGAGTACCATTGTGATTACCCCGCGTGAGCATTTCATCCGTGCGCTTTTGCGCCAGCCCGTTGCTGGTAGACCGCCCCATTTTGAGCTTGTCTTCTTCCTGACAATGGAGGCGTTTGGCAAGGTACATCCGTCGCACAGGAGTTATTACCAGTGGGATCAAATGGAAGAGCGTGAAAGGCTCATGCACCTTCACGATATGGCAGACCTGTACATTGCTACAGCTGAACGGTATCAGCACGCCGCCATTTTCCTGCATCCTAACCCTGGCACAGAATTCGAGACTCAGCGACTTATTAACCTTGTGCGTGAGAAGAGCGGTGACAAGTACTTCCTAATGATGCACGGCGACGCTACCTTCTCGATACCGGACGGTACGCACATGGAGCAATTTGCGTACCGACTAGCCGATGATCCCGATTCGGTGAAGGCTGAGGCGAAGGCGATGGTGGATGGAGCATTGGAGCGTGCTGAAAGGCAGCGAGATCGAGG
>JAJZFK010000511.1:2498-7239 GCA_021805405.1 bacterium | reverse complement strand
GTATTGCGGTGGCCAGCATGGGGTACATATAGCGCTGGTCAAATTTGAATCGGCGAGCCGGCTTGTCTTGCACGGGTGCCGCCAGTGTGTTAGCCAATTCCTTAAGGCTCCTTTATAGGATTTACTGAATCGGTTCGTAACGAAGAACCCGGTATTGTCTGTTTTAGGCCGGAGGGCCATTCTATTTCAACCTGTTGAACCGTAGATGCTGAACCGAGACCAAAGTGTAAGCGATGATCGTTTTGGGCGCAGAATCCCTGCTGGGAAACAATTGCCTGCCGCTGGTGCCTATTGTTCCAATAGAGGGTGACAACGGCTCCAATTGCGTCGCGGTTGCTCACGGTACCAGCAAGATCAAACTCTATCCAGTGATTGGATGGATTCGGATAGTCGCGGTACAATAGGAGCGGCCCACGTTGAGTAGCCTCTAGCAAATCTTCGGCACCATCGTTAAACAGGTCGGCAACTGCTAGCGCCCTGCCGTCAAACCTGTCGGTGAAGCCAACCATTTGCGCCGCTTCAGTGAAGTCACCCTCGCCATCTCCAACCCATAACCGCTTCCGTTCGTATCCCGCCAGGCTGCGTCCCTGAAAGGACGGCCACGAAGCTGCATCCGAAATCAGGTGGTAGTTGGCACCATCAATCTTGCCGAAATCGTACCAGTAACTTTTGTTGGTATCACCGGAATAGAAACCGTTTGTAACAGCGAGATCCTGGTTACCGGTGTTACCAAAATCGGCGAACTGTGCGCCAAAACTCCACCCACCTCGGTCAACACCAAGATTAGTGCCCATATTCTGATACTGTATGCTCGTACCAGAAGTACCCTGTTTTGGCATCCACAGCAGGTTTCCCTGCATTAACTCGCCCCCCACACTAATATTCGACACATAGATTGAGAGCTTACCCTGGTTGAGCGGATCACCAAACGAGGCGTTCATTCCGCTTAACGACCCCGGGCCGCTAGGATCCCAATACAGGGTGTGACCACTAGTATCCTTGAAGTATTTTCCGTCGACGTTAACGAGGTACTGGGATTCACCGAAGTCATTGCTAAGGAAAATATCAGGATACTTAGGATTTCGAGGTACTGCGAGCGCTGCGAGAGTCCATGCGGTGCTGTTGATGCCCGAACTGGCAGTAACATCCTTAAAATGGCCGCCGCCAACATTTTGAAGGAGGTATTTTGTGCCGCCGTTGCTGGCAAACTCAAAACTTGACGGCATCATTCGCGTGCTTGTGAGATGAAACAGATCAACGTTGGAAGGATAGTAACCACAAAGCAGCAGATCTAGCCGACCATCACCGTTATAGTCAAACCACATGGCCGTGTTAATATTAGCATGAGCTGGAATACCAGAACCAGCAGTTACATTAGTGAACGACTTGCCAGCATCGTTATGAAAGAGCATACACTGGCCCCATTTATACACAAACAAGTCGGGGTAGCCGTCATTGTCGTAATCACCCCAAACTGCCCCCATACATACCCCGGAACCAGGCGCATTAAGGTCCTGTAAACCAACTTTATCGGTAACATTGGTGAACGTACCGTTATGGTTGTTACGGTAGAGAGCACACTGTGTGCCTACGCCACTGTTGGTAACAAAGATATCTGGCCAGCCGTCATGGTTGTAGTCCACCACGGTGACTGATGCACCCATAGAAGCAACATCGGGCATGACGTTGTTTAGCTTAGGATCTAACTGTGGTGCTACGTGCTTAAAGTGGATACCAGATGTAGCTGCACACTCCTGAAATGAAAACCCGTACTGCTCCTGCGCCTGCTTGGCCGGAATGGAGGCGTGTCCATACATTTTAGTTGGTACAATCCCGTAGTGGTCCGGGCGCACTGTACCCCTATAGATTGCTGCGCCAATGATCGCGGTCATCATTAATACGCCAAGAACTCGCTGTACCAGTGGTGGCTGATCGATACTTGAAGCGTTTGGTTGTCCTGTCATATGTATACCTGAATTCTCTGCGGCTTCACGGGCGTAATCCTCGCATGAAACCTGCAGGCGATACCCATCGAGTTTGATAGGTTAGCCAATCTGACCGGTGTTTTTTCCAAACCGGGTCATTCGTAAGTCCCGTTGGCGGCACGTTATAGGCGGTGTTAGTGTGTGAAGGGAGCGGCAAAACAGTTTTGGAAAACTCCGTATTGTAGTCACCATCCTTCACCCAACCATCGCCAACGAGCACAAAGTCCCTAACCCATCCGGCGCGTGGAGGTGGCAGGAGTGGATACCGAAGCCGCAACTCGTCCCCTGCATTCATTATAACGTACCTATCGTCTACCTGCTTGAGCAATGCAGTAACATTCCCGTATTTTGTGTAGTAACCTACGAGATCACGCCACCGAGGACTGCGCGTTAAAATTTGTCGGTACCCAACTGGCAGTTCCGGTGAATAGGGATCTGCGGACCGCAGCACGGAATATCCGCGGTACCGAAGGTGGGCAGCAGCCAGTGGGTCACTTATGGTATTTGATGGCGCATTGGGCAGACCCACTGCCCAATGAATAGCATCCCAGTAGACTTCAAGGTTGGTTTGTAACCTTAGAATATGGGGCGCACCTGGTTTAAATACGTGTGTTACATCAATCAGGACAGTCTTTACCTTGCCCTCGGGAAATCCAAGGTCCTTTTTCACCTCGCTCCAGTGGCCCTTGGCGTCGGGTACCCAAAGTGAGAGACTCTGTGGCTTCACATTGTGGGTGTTGCCAATCGCTACGTTAATCGAACTGTCGGTAGGATGAATCCAGCCTTGGCAAACAAGCCACAGCGGCTTATTGACTGGCGCATTTCCAAGGTTTAGCTGAACCCAGTGCGTTCGCGTAACTCCCTGGTAGGCACCAAGCCCAAAACTGTTGACGTACTTGCCATCGCGATGTGCCAACAACGAGCTAACATCATTGCCACGATCGTCTGTCGCTCCCGCAAGAGGCATGAGCGGACCGGTAATGTACGCTTTCAGAGGCGGAGGCGGTATGGCAAAGCGCTCGTCAACCCACATACCTGTTCCCTTGGGATGATCAACTGCCAGTAAACCCAGGTAATCAAAGAAATGGGTCTCCCACAACTCGGCGGTAACGCGCATTTCATAAAAACCGTTGCGTGCAACCATCATATCACCAGGTATTTTAACCCAGTCACGTGTTTGGCCAACACCTGCCGTAGCCTGGGCGTCTATTCGCAGCCCTAACGGTGAGCGCCATATGCAGTCGGTAACAAAGACAAACTTCTTTCCGTTCCAAACAAAGAGATAGGGACAGCTGCCCTTAAGGAAATGAAGAGACTTTACCGACATATCTGGTGTTAGCTGATCTCCAAAGAGGGCTCGCGTATCACCGTTTGGCCATACTATCCTAACAGCATCCAACCGTGGGTATGTGCCCATTCCAAAGTGTACGACCGCCCCTTGCATCATCTGCTTCTCATAGAGCAGGCCCGCACGCGCTTCCATCTCTCCACCAATGCCGTACGAATTAATACGGCGGTTACCACTCAGTGGTGAATTATCTGGGGCAAAATAGTCGCTGCGCTTAAATTCTTCCTCTGCAGGTGTGGGCCGCAGCTCCTGCCACGAATAGTGGAAATTGGAGTGAGCCAACCATGCGACTGGCTGGTTGCTGCTATTGAGCCCTTCTACATCTAATAGTCCATCGCCGTTAAAATCCATGAGCGCACCAGCAGTACCGGGCATGAAATTTCGCGGATGTAGATGATAGTGCGGTCCGCAAAGCCACGGCTGCCACCAACCCGGGCCGCCTGCTACAACATCCATGCCGCCATTGTTGTCCAGGTCGCCGGTTAGAAGCACACACGATCCTGGCACGTCGCTTGTAGCCGGAACGTGGCCCGCGCCCATTGGCGTTACAGTCCAGCGCGGAGAAGTAACATCGTTTGATGCCAGGCCGGCGGCAACGAGTGTGCCGTCTTTCATTAGGGCAAGTATCTGCAATTGGCCATCTGGATTAATCGCACCGTTCGCAATGGCCACGATGACTCCCGGTATGGCAGGTGCCGTTACTTGCTTAAAGATACCGCCGCGCAAATTCGCGAAAACGTGTAACCTGCCCGTGCTATCCAAAAAGCATGCGGCCGGATTACCGCTATTGTCCAGGTCTACCCACGAAAATCCTCGGACATTTGTGATACCCGGAAACGGTCGCTGCACGGAATATGTACCATCTCCATTGTTCTGAATTTCAAATGGCGCACCGTTAACAGGAGCAGCTACAATGTCGATTTCACCATCTGCATTCAGATCGGCCTGCCATATACCGGCATAAGCCTGGTGCAGTACGGCGTTGGGTAGGTGCGTTTTAGAGTCTACATTCACGAAGTGGGAGGCGGTACCCTGCAGGTAGAAGCTTATACCTAGCTTATCCGCAATTACCAAATCAGTCTTGAGGTCGTAGTTCAGGTCAATTGGCAAGACCGACGCCGGCGCTAGGTTGCCCGCTTTGGCAGCCCCGGGTATCGCAACGTTGAAACTGTTGTCGCCCGCATACAGGCGCCCGGCTCGTGCGTAGAGCAATTCTACTTTGCCAGAGGAGTTAAGCCACATACTTCCTGCCCACTGAGAAACCAGCGCCGAGGCAGGAGTACCGGCTTCGTAGCTCAAGCCTGCGTCAAGCGGTGAGGGATTTGGCGGTGGATTGGGCGTGCTTAGAAACCTCTCGATGGGCGCGCCCGCCAGCCCGTGGACTATGTCTCCCTGTAGTGCAAGACTG
>JAJZFK010000511.1:0-2488 GCA_021805405.1 bacterium | reverse complement strand
TTTCGCAGGTACGTGGTATCAATGGCCGCAGCGGTTAGGTTCTTCTCACGCTGATCACGAAGCACCTGCTTTAGTTCGGCAACCGCGTCACTGGTAAACGTCGATGCACGAGCCTGCAGGCCCGCCATAGTGGAGGACAGAACTGCGGCATCATTCCGCACTGCAGCAACATGGGCCAGTTTTATCATGGCGAACAGGTTACCTGGCTGAACCCCAAGTATCTGCTGCAACAGCTGCTCTTCCTGCCGAAGACCTTCGGGGGTGTTAAGGCGGCTATATTGTTGCGAGAGAGCATAACTCGCCTGAAGGTTTCCAGGTTGCAGCTCTAACGACCTCTTGTAGTGCGCGATGGCACCCTGCACATCGCCCTTCTGGTCGTCGAGTAGACCGATAAGGCCCTCAACGGCCGCGCTGTCTGCATCTAGCTTCTCGGCCTTATCCAGGTAGCTCCCGGCTCGCGTAAAGTCACCCCGGCGTAAATACAAAAGGCCCAGGTTTGCCCATACGGCAGGCTCATCCGGAAGCTCCTTCGATGCCAGTGTGAGGTACTTCTCGTCATAGCCAGTTTTACCAGCAGACTGATCACTACCAACTTGAAGCGCGATAGTGCCAATGGTGAACGCGGAGACTGAATTTTTTGGACTAACGTGGGCTTTGTGCTGGCAGCCATACAGCCCAGCTACACCTGCAAACGCAGCCGACCAGACAAACACTCTTAGCCCGGATTTCATTTTGCAACCCGCCATCCTAAAAATCTGCGTTGCAAGCATGTAGTTCTGCCTTCAAACGCAATAATGGATTTAATGATAAAGTATTTTTCGCAAAAACGCAACATATACACCATAACTTTACAGGTAGGTAATCTTGTTGGCGCAAAATACTGATCCGCAACCAGGAATGGAATCACGAATGAAGACGGCGAGGAGGAGTACGTGCTCCACCCCGCCGGTCGATTAAATAAGGAGAATTGGCAGCCAGGTTTACGGAGGGCAGCCACCCACTAGTGGTGGAGGCGGCGGTGAGCCGTTAGATGCCGGATAGAGCGCGACGGATGACACCAGCTGTGTTGTGGCCTGTGACGACGCTACCAGCGTTGGGAGGGTGATATCGCAGGCACCAGTAGCACTACCAAACTGATAGTAATGGCCATTGTAGGTACCGTAGTTATACCAACTAGACGTGTTGGGGCTAGACAACGACAGTTTGGTGGCGGTAAGCGGCACATTGGTTATGGTGAACGATCCATCCGAGGCAGTTGATGCGGCGGCGGTGGTACCAACGACAAGAACTGTAGCACCCGGTACAGGATTGCCAGCGGTATCTACCACACGGCCCGAAAGGGTAGCCAAACTGGAATTACCTATTGGTACAGGTGTGCTGCCAGAACCCGACGACGAACCGCCACCGCCGCCGCAACCCGATAGCAGAGAACCTGCCAGCAATGCAGACAATAAAAACAGAGAGGTACGAGCACGGGGGGCTTTCCTCAGGTCGGAGTTCCTCATCAAGGGTTTCTGCCTCCAGACTGTGCGTCCCTATGGAGCACACAGGCGATAGTGTTGTGGCACCTTAAGTGCCAGGATTTCAGATCGTACTCCGGCAGCCGCGGAATAGCACACCGGTAGATGCATTTTACTGCTTCCTATGCGAATATTATACATCGTGCGTAAATATCCTGCAAGTACACAGAACTTATACAAAAAAACGCCATTAATCACGCAGCAGAGCAGATGCGATCGCCATTAAGTACAACTTGTGGCAATTAAAAGATACCCGTTAATACCAGCAACTTTAACGTTCACTGCTTACGAACTCACTGTAAATCCATTGGTATTTCGGAACCACGCCAACGGAAACTGCAGGTACCAACAGTTCCTAATGATTACTATTGGACGAACGCTGATAAACGGCTGCTGGGCAGAGTCCCAAGCATAATGAAGATAATACACCTGTAGCTGTTCACACTCCTCAACCAAAATGTTGCGAGGATAACCATTGCCTGCCGAAATCTTTGGGCACCCTCATCCCAAGCATGTCCAGTAATGAACTGATTATCCAATCCTTCCTGTTCAAGCAGGCGACACATCAACAACTTTACAGTGCCCGTCTTTCCTTAGGTGCCCAGTACATAAATTCTGCGCATGTAACAAGCGTCAGGAACTTTGGGGTCTCGCGAAATGCCTCATAACGCTAATATATGGTGATCAACACGCACATTCGCTAGCATCTCGCCAAATTGCTGAACTCCGCTTTCCATTTGCGCTGCGAGCGTTCGAGGCAACTATAACCGTCCAAACGAGCAGCTGTACGTAGAAGGTCAAAATCCGGGGGCAGAAATTTACACACGGTGGTTACAACAACGGTGAAATGATCTGTATGCTTGCCGCTCAACTTCCACCGCATAATAGGCACCAAGGTAACGCAAGCCCGGCCACGTGAACTTCTCCACGATTAAGTTGTGGAAGCCATCAAAGCGGGTTGTGCAGGA
>JAJZFK010000263.1 GCA_021805405.1 bacterium | reverse complement strand
GGCAATCCCATCCTGACCGGTACGCCCTATACCCTGGATTTCAGCGGTATGCTTACTGGCGGCGGCAACCACAACGGCACTCTGTCTGGCATCACCTTTGATGTCAAGAACAGCGGCGGCGCAGTCCTTTTTGCAGGTACTGCTTCGCCTTCGTCGTTCTTTGTGTCCGGCAATTCGGCTAGCATCCTGGGTAACTTTATGACCACAACTGCTACCTCGCCCGTAGCTGGCATGGTTCCAGGTGGCTCATACGGTATCTCGTTCTCAGGTTGGAATGGTGTTACCACCAGTGGAAGCGGTGCAAGCGGCACCTTCACCACCTCCGTGCCTGAGGCTGGTACATCGGTTGGCATGGCTGGCCTGCTCATCGGTGGCGGTCTGCTTGGCCTGCGCCGACGCCGCAAATAGGCTGGCGTAGCCAGTTAGGTTAGTCTCTCGGACTTCGAGAGTTTTGCAGGGGTTCTGCGGATTTTTCCGCAGTTCCCCTGTTTTTATTTAATCCAACGAAAAGAACTGCATCAGGTCTGGTGTATGAATGTTGCAATTTTAGGCAGAGTTGCAAAACTCTATGATATTTCCGCAGTTTGAGATTGGTTTCGGTTTGTCACTAGCTCCACAGTTCTGAGTTCCACGGTTGGCTTGCTAATAGAACTGTGGCTGGCGGATAATTCATGAGTTAGTTCGGAATCCATTTTGACCCGGTTTAGTGCAACTACGCTGCTCGATGTAGATATTGTATTTACTATTTCGAAATTATGAATTTAACGTCCCCGAATCCTTTGTCCGCATCACGGTCCAGCCTACTGTGTTTTAACTCACGGCTATAATTGCAATAAAGTACTATTTTTATAAGAATTTGGTATTGTTTGACCGCAAACAAACGGATTTTCCTGTTATTATATTGGTGTGTGAGTTTGAAAATGACTAAGTATCTTGGCGTACCATAATAATTCAGGGCTTCATGCAAATCGTGAATCCAACTCGATATTTGCCAATTGAATTACAGTGATCGCCATGCTATTGGGAACCCGGCTCATTTGTCGGTCCACCGCGTGCGTTGTTTTGTGCAACAGTGTTTTGGCCCATTAACATGAGGAGGAAATTAGTGAACCTATCTCGAGTTTCTCGGCTAGTAGCAGTGGGAGCTGCTGCGGCCGCATTAACAACAATGGCTGGTGGTGCTGCATATGCAGGAACCCAGAATTCCCTGTCATTTGCGGGCGGTATTTTTAACTACAGCAAGGGGATGCTAACGGCTTCAGGCACGACAGCTGGTCTTTCTTACAATGGTGCTCCTATCCTTACGGGAAAGCCCTACACTCTAGACTTTAGCGCAATGTTGTCTGGAGGCGGAAACGCCAATGGTACCCTAACTGGTATTACGTTTGATTTTAAGAATAGCAGCGGTACTGTAGTGTTTGCTGGCACAGCATCTCCTTCAGCGTTCTACGTTTCCGGCAATTCCGCAGGAATCCTCGGCAACTTTACCACTACCTCGGCTGTTTCACCGGTCGCTGGCATGGTTCCCGACGGCTCATTCGGCATCTCGTTCTCTGGCTGGAATGGTATAACCACCAGTGGAAGCGGTGCAAGCGGCACCTTTACCACCTCAGTTCCAGAGGCAGGCACCTCGGTCGGTTTGGCAGGACTGCTTATCGGCGGTAGTTTGCTTGGCCTTCGCCGACGCCGCAAATAGGTTGATGTCGCAAACTGACCTAAATTTCGCAATTCGCGAGCTGTACAGAGGTGTTGCGGAAAGTTGCGCAGCACCTCTGATATCGCTCAACCCCTTTGATACTATCTGTATGACCGTCATGTTCGAATGTAAACGCATTGGACTAATGCTGGTTGCTGTAATCTGCACCTGTTAGCCGGTTACGGCAGCACATTTCAAATTAGTTGACGACACGGCAATCTTGAACCTCGGGTGTATTCCAATCACCGTTGCAAGGTCTTGCACTTCATAAAACTAAATCCACGTAGTAATGCAAGTTGGCACATTAAATGCGTGTTACTTCATTAGGCACAATTACCAAGTCGTAGTTGATAATTGCTGTTTACAACGAAGTGACATTTCTACTTCTGTTTGTGGATTACGGTTAGGAGATACAACATGAAAACATCTCGAAATCTGGCAGGTCTGGTCATCGGAGTATTAACGTCAGTGGGTGTTCTTCTTTCAGGGGCAGCTAATGCGAGTGTTCACTCGCTATCGTTTGCTGGGGGAGTGTTTAATTATAGCGCTGGTACTTTGTCATCAACAGCGTCGAATGTCGTTCTCTCATACGATGGATCTCCCATTAGTACGGGGACGCCGTATACGCTGGATTTTAGCGGCCTACTCACTGGCGGGGGAAGCAGCAACGGCATTCTTACCAACGTAACTTTTGACATTAAAAACTCTGGCGGCACGGTCGTGTTTGCTGGTACCGACGCACATCCTTCACAATTCTTTACCTCCGGCCATTCGGCGGCTATTCTCGGGGACTTTACCACTACAACGGCGATCTCGCCTGTTGCAGGATTAGTACCCGGGGGCTCCTTTGGTATTAGTCTTTCTGGTTGGAACGGTGTTGTAAGTTCGGGCAGTGGATCTAGCGGTACATTTACCACGTCTGTACCGGAAGCCGGATCATCGGCGGCCATGGCTCTCCTCCTTGTAGGCGGTGGCCTTGTTGGTGTTCGACGCAGAAGAAAATAATTGGGTCAACTGTGTATCGTTTGCGAGCGAGACATCAGGTAATCACTGATGTCTCGTTACTTTTTATAGTCTATTCTAAATGCAGTACAGTGTATTATTTACAGGTTGACCATCCGTTTGGCGCAACAGATTCACTGCGCAGTCGTTCGTAGCTCCTTTGAAGGGCATGAGATTTCAGACGTTAACCAGCATGACACTGAAATTGCCCGAAGAAGTCGAGGACGTCGCAGGAATCAGGTACTTAAACGGCGCATAAACATTTGCGTGAACTACAATTCGTGAGAGGACTGCCTAACATGGCGAAATTGCGATTAGGAATTATCGGAACAGGTGGTATTGCCAGGGGGCACATTGAACGGCTGAGTGCACTGCCTGGCGTTGAAATTACCGCGATATGCGATATTAAACCCGATCATATGCAGCGCACAGTCGATCGCTTTCCAGTACTTACGGAAGCAAGAAGATTCGAAGATCATAAGGAGTTGCTTGCGGCAGGAATAACAGATGGTGTCGTGATCTGTACCCCGCATACCACTCACTTCGAGCAGATTATAAACAGCCTTGCAGCCTCGCAGCACGTTCTTAGCGAAAAGCCACTAGTTTGTAATGTGAAGGATGCGCATGAAGTATTGGAAGCAGAAAAGAAAAGCGGTAAAGTACTGGTACTTAATTATCAGCGGCACTATCAGCCTGAATTCCTCTTCATTCGCGACGCAATTGCCTCTGGCACGTATGGCCCGGTACAGTTCGTTCAGGGATTGCAAGGACAGGAATGGCTTAAGAACTGTGCCAACAGCTGGCGCCATGACCCTGCGCTAAGCGGAGGTGGCCAACTTAACGATTCTGGGTCGCACATGCTAGCCGTCCTGCTATTTGTAACCGGCCTCTCCGTCGCGAGCGTTGGCGCATTTATAGACAACATGACCGTTCCAGTAGACATAAACTCCGCTCTCTCCATCAAGTTTGTTGGTGGGGCGCAGGGTAACATCTCGGTAGTAGGCAATGCCACGCGCTTCCATGAGGACATTACAATCTGGTGCGATCGCGGAATTTTCTTTATGCGCAACGGTTCACTGGAAGTTGCAGATGAACATGGTAAGTTGTCTAAGCCCACAGCTGATGAGCTTCCGTCGGGCAGCAATCCCGATGTGAACTTCGTGAATGCTATTCTGCATAACGAACCGATAGGTTCGCCCGCGATTTGGGGACTAAGGGTAATTGAATTGACTGAGGCTGCCTGGAAATCTGCTGAGGCAGGCGCTATCGCAAAAGTTTGAGCGAGGCATCTTGAACAATGATGGCCGATGGAACTTGGTACTTGATTGAAGCTTCGATCAGACTGTCATTAGGGTATTATTTGTAGCGAATGAACACTGAATTCTGCGGACTTCGCTCCGACAACCAGACACCGCGGGTAGGTTGGGCTCAGGTAATTCCTATGCACCGCTTACCTGTGGTGATAAAAACATCGGCACTAATCGCATTGGGTGTGTGGGTTTCTCATGGTGCAGTGACCAGCACGCATGCGCTGGTCACCATGTTTTTAGGGGCTTTTCTTTGGGTAGCGCTCTACGGCCTCAATGAGTGGAGTGATCTGCGCCTGGAGTCTGGTGCTGCTCTGCCGGTTAGCTATGCGCTACTCTTAAGTGGTGCTGCTATGTTTACCATGGTGGCAGCTAGCTACATTTCCGGTAAAATCGGCCTGCTTTTTGGTTTGATGATTGTGAGCCAGGTGCTATATTGCATACCACCGTTTCGAGCCAAGCGCTATTGGTATTCCGCTCTGGTGCTTAGCGGGATTATAAATCCAGTCTTGCGGCTAGAATCGGGAGCTGCTCTGGGTATCCACAGTGTGCCAATGCAGCTTCTTATGGCTTTTGTTTTGTTGCATTTGGGTGCCGCTTCGCGTTCGAGATGCCTGCTGCGTAAGCGCGACAGCGGTCTTGGTTACGTGGTGGCACCGGTATATTTGGAACGGTTTGGCATCGCCGTGACGGCCTTGGGCATTGCAGGGTCATTTGTTGTCTGCTACCGTCAGATTGTGCCGCAATTTCTGGCTCTCTTTGTGGCATTAGCCGCGGGGTTTGCGGTCTACTCGTGGTCTAGCAAAGATCGCAACATCGGGCAGCTTCGTCGTGCTTGGTTATGGTTCGCGGTTCTGGCGATCATATTTGTAGCGATTATGGCACTGAAACCTTAGATTTACGGATTTAACGCCTCTAACTCTGGCAGGGTGAATATGCCGTCCTTCCGAATTAGTTTTCCATCGAAATAGATCTCGCCACCTCCGTATGCTGGTCGTTGAATGCACACCATGTCCCAGTGTATTTGGCTACGATTGCCATTATCCGCTTCCTCGTATGCTTGCCCCGGAGTTAGGTGGAAGCTACCCGCAATCTTCTCGTCAAACAGGATGTCCTTCATAGGTGTCAGTACCTTAGGGTTAAATCCAAGGGACCATTCTCCAATGTACCGGGCACCTTCGTCGGCATCCAGTATCTCGTTCAACCTTTCAGTAGCTGCCCCTGCAGTTGCATCCACAATGCGCCCGTTATGGAAAGTTAACTTGATGTTGCTGAAGATGGTGCCACGATAAAGTGTGTCACAGTTATACTGCACGGTACCATTTACGGATTCCCGATGAGGGCAGGTGAACATTTCGCCATCTGGAATATTCCGCTCACCAGCGCAACCAATTGCAGGTATATCTTTTTTGTTGAATGTAAGGTCGGTGCCCGTACCGGTTATGTGAACGAGTTCGGTTTTCTGCATTAATTCTTGTAGAGGCCGCATTGCAGTCGCCATCACTTTGTAATCTACGTCAGCGCATGCGTCGAAATAGAAATCCTCAAACTGCTCGGTACTCATTCCAGCTGCCTGCGCCATACTGGAGTGCGGCCATCTTAACACAACCCATTTTGTAGACGGTACACGCACTCCTGAGTGTACGGGGTGCATCCAGTATTTCTCGTATAATGCGAGCTTCTCGGCAGGTAAATCGCTAAATTCGCTGATGTTATGTGAACCACGAATACCTACGTAGCACTGTACCTGTTTCATACGGGCCAGTTCTAGCTCGCCAATGGTCTGCATAAGTTCTACGGTCGCGTTTTTAATAAGCGCGTGAAGTACCGGCTGGAGATACGTGGAGACTAGTGGAATACCGCCGCGACAAGCAATCTCTTGAATTAGTACACGCGTGAATTCAACTGGAATGTCGAAGGCTTCAATAAGTACCTTTTCACCTGCGGAAACCTGCATAGAGTGATCGACTAGCAGTCTGGCAAGTCGGGCAAATCGTGGGTCTTTCATGCGCGCGCTCCTTCAGAATGTCGGAATACGTTTGGAAGGCTGCCCTATGATTGAGGCACCCGCCGATTTACGGCAGGTGCATGATTGGGATTGCAGAACTTTCGGCCTATTATTTGTTGAACAACGTAACGATGCTATCATACAGCTCTTTGGGAACAGTACGGAGTGTTCCAACAGCCTTATCTATGTCGACAGCGACGATATCGCCGCCGCGCGTAGCGACCATCTTGCCGAAGTCGCCTTCGTGTACGCACTGAGCAGCGCGAATACCCAGCCGCGTTGCCAGCACTCTATCGAACGCGCTGGGCGCACCACCGCGTTGTATATGTCCGGTAACTGCTGAACGTGTCTCAAGGCCCGTTCGCTTCTCAATCTCTTTCGCTAGCCATTCGCCGACGTTTCGTTCGCCTAGAATGACATGCCCAAATGCGTCCAACTTCTTCTCCGACTCGTCGAGATCGGGTAGTTCTACGCCTTCAGACGCAACCACCAGCGCGTAACCTTTCCTGTCGTGAGCTTTCTTGACCTGCGCGCACATCGCTTCTACGTCGAGCGGTATTTCTGGCAGCAAGATGAAATCAGCCCCGGCCGAGATACCGGTATGCAGTGCGACCCAGCCTG
The DNA here is from genome assembly GCA_021805405.1 of bacterium. Classification (GTDB taxonomy): domain Bacteria; phylum Armatimonadota; class Chthonomonadetes; order Chthonomonadales; family Chthonomonadaceae; genus JAJZFK01. Next base: position 619 of record JAJZFK010000263.1, on the reverse strand, counting down.
CGTGCCTGCCCATTACTTCCAAAACGATCGCTCTGCTGTGCGAGCGAGCGGTGTCGCGCAGCCGATCGGCTGCGTCTACGTTCACCTGTACTGCGCTATCGAAGCCGAAGGTGTAGTCTGTTTCACTAAGATCGTTATCCATGGTTTTGGGAATACCGACGGTAGGAAATCCATCCTTGTACAGTTTGCTGGCGACGCCTAGAGTATCTTCACCACCTAGCGCCGCAATCGCATCGAGCCCAAACTTCTTGAAGTTATCCTTTACTGCCTGCAGCTGCGCGGGGTCTTTGTATGGGTTTGTGCGCGATGATCGTAAGTCCGTGCCGCCCTGGCGAATAAGCTCCTCAACACCTGCTACAGTTAGGGGCTCATCGTCGATAATTCCCTGTACGAGGCCTTTCCATCCATATCGAATACCATGTACTTTGAAGCCATAATCGAGCCCTCGTAATACAAAGCCCCTAATCGCCGGATTGAGGCCGGGGCAGTCACCGCCTCCGGTCAATATTCCGATCTTCATTGCTCGTCCTCCCCTGGTATTCTATTTACAAACCTGGAGAACAGGCGTGGGAACAGCCTTCTCCTTCAAAGGCAAGTGTACCCCAAAATGCCTATCTGC
>JAJZFK010000208.1:1387-7259 GCA_021805405.1 bacterium | reverse complement strand
ATCACCTCTCGCACCGTCTTTAACATCCAATACGTAAACTTTAAGTCTGTCGTTTATTCTGTAGGGCTCAGTATCTACCTGTTCCTGCGGCGGTAGAGCTGCCTCAAGTTTACCAAGAGCAATAATGACTGTACGGCCCTCGCGACGCTGAACAGTGCCAGTCATCACCTCGCCCTGTCGCTCACGGAACTCATCAAGAACCTTGGCGCGCTCAGCCTCGCGAATATATTGAGTGACGCTTTGCTTCGCGCGGTGTGCGGCAATACGGCCAAAATCACCCATCGAGGGGAGGTCAACGTTAACAACGTCGCCAACTTTAACCTGGGGGTTTAGCTCACGGGCTTCGGCGAGGTCAAATTCGTTAATAGGATCCACGAGTTCCTCAACCACATGCTTCACAGCGTAAACCCTAAACGGCAGTGCCTGATGGCTGCGCGAATCTATAGAGACACGCACATCCCCAAGAACTGTATGGTTCTTCATGTGGTTTTTATAGGCGGCCGCAAGCGCCTGTTCAACAGCCTCTACCAGTCGCTCTAAAGGAATGTCCTTTTCTCTGGCAATCTGCTGAAGCGCTTCCAAAAACTCGCTCATGGCTGCTCCCCGCACGAGGCCCTCGTGTGGCCATATATGTGCACCGTACCTCCGGTAGCAGAAGAGAGTGGGCAATAACCCACTCTCGCCGGGCAAACTGCTCGCGATCCTTTGCAAAGTATAGCATAGGAGACCCGAAATTGCAAGTAGTCTGCCCGCTGTAAGCGGGCAGACCAAACCCTTAGTCACCTCTTAAACGTACCTGTTTCTGCTGAAATTCAGCCTGCTAATTCTGCTTCGCACTGGTGGAACGAACCAGTGTAACAGTGGCTCTAGAGTGTGGCAAGGGCACACTCCACAGGTTTCTAATCACCTTATAGTGTGACACCGGCTTCCATGTTGCCGTTTCATGCCCTACACTCGTCACGCCGGCGCAAAGCAGGACACTTCTGGTGAGTGACGGACGCCCGATCACCGTTAAGTGTACTGTTCCCGTTTGCGTGTTAAACCGAATGCTACTGAACTGGCCCATCTTGAGCCGTATCCATAGACCAAGCGGCGCGATGAACACACGCCTGTGGAAACCATCTCTGGGCGAGACTATAACCTCATCACCCTTCCGTTTAACCGCGCACCCAAACCCCAACCATCCGAACCGGCTACTGTGAACGACATATGATCCGTCGTTTCGTGCGTAACCATAGAACGCTATGCCGTAATCTGCAGTGAAGGGATCAAACCGAAGAACTGCCGGGTCTGCTACGAAACCATAAGAGGCAAAACCACTGGAATCAATGTTCGCCATCAGCTGATCCATTCCGGCATAGCCCACCCGAAGCAGATCGAGGTTGGAAGGATGGCGGCGATAATCGTCTAGCACCGGGATGGAATTTATACCGCTTCCGTAGTGATTGGTCATGCGAACAATCTGGGTATAGTGGCACCCATTTACCGCACCGTCCCAATACCGCCTTGCCGCACCGTTGTATGCCCAGTTGGCCACGGTAGGCATGTACCCTAACACGGCATTTACCGTAACACGGGCCTTTTCATTGGCACCGAAGTATCGGCACCAGGTATAAATCTCCTCCTGCCCAGTGGAGTCCCAAGGCATCTCACTGCCAAAGGGATACTCGCGTGTAATCCAGTACTTCTCTCGGCTGTGCATGTAGGCTTGCATCTTGTGGGCGCGCGCTGGCCAGCCTTCCATCCGCATGTCGTGAATAATTCGGGGAAAAATGCTGCCCACCATGAGACCAAATTGTGCGTAACCTGGTGCAAACTGCTTGATTGCCATGACAGTTCGGTAGGCGTGGTAAAGATACCAGTTCCAGTGATGAAGGAGCTTTAAGCCGGGATGCGTGCGAGCTATACGGTACATCGCCCAGTATACTGAAGCAACGTGCGGGTAGTTAAACGATCGCCACGTAGTCTCTGAACGTGCCTTGTCCCAACCCTCATTTACCGTGTAGTGATAGCTGGGCAACAGGTTTGGCTGGTAGTAGAAGAGGCTGGCGCGTACGCTGAAGTTCTTATTCTGTACATGACCCCACAGGCAGTTGGAAACGTACAGATCGAGTAGATGTACCTCGTGACTATTTAGGCGATTCGCGTTCTTCATTGCCATGCCCACGGAGGGCCCTGCCCCTACCTCATCACTAAGCCCAACAAACCAGCTGTTATACCGCTGAAGAACCATGCTCTGTTTATCGCGGTTGTAGCCCATAAACGAGTCGGTGCGGTGAAAGGGGTCGTTGGGATCGCTAAACCACTGATGCGCAGCCATGAATGACCCATAACGCGATACTTGCACGGTTTCCGGAGGAGTTACAAAGTATTGAATATTCTGTGTTGCACCGTCCGCATAGTGCACCTGAACTATGCATCGGCCTACCACTACGGCCTTTAGTGCATAGCCCCGCCATCCACTAGCAATCTTGCGGTTGTACGCACTTATCGCGACGTGGCCAAGTGGTAAGCACGTTACTTGGTCAATGTGCTTCGTGGCATGGATGAATAGCTCTCCAGGCTGATTGGTGGGTAGAACGTATCCCGGAATACCAACCGCAACAGGGCGCTTACAGCCAATGAGCGTCTGCTCAATGCGCTGAACTGCAGGGGCGATTGCGAAACGAAATGTAAACGCCACGGTTGCCCCAGGCTTTATTTGTCGAAGGGTAGCCGGATTCCAGGGCTGAACGCCGCGCCAGTCGTGGTGAATATAAGCACGCGTACAGCACATCCATTCATAGAACCCTTCAAAGGTGACGCCGCGCGGTGTTGGGTCATCATAAAGTGGTCGATATGCCTCGAATGGAGTTCGGTGATCGGGTAGTACCAGCAGCGCAGGGCCATGCCCGTTGAGCCTCGTAACCTGCAGATAGCCGCCGTCCTCGCCAATACAGGGATCCGCAAACGAGCAGGTGTCATGTGCCTGGTTTAGCGATTTACCAGCCAGGTCGTTGTTAAACACCATCGCTGCACCGAAGGCACCCAACGTAACTGCGTGGTGCTGCGGATTGAAGATGGTGAAACGCAGTACCAGGTGTCCGTGTTCCACCAGCCACCGCCGTACAAGCCGCACAGGGCACGAGCCCGCTACGGTACTAGTAAGGTCATAAGCAGATAGCGCTGCGGGATCGTGTAGCGGCTTTGCAGCAGCTGCATCATGGGCAGTGCTGTAGTTCGTCCAGGCACCCTTGCCACTACGCAGGCGAAACGTGCAATCACCAAGATAGTAATAGCCCGGGCCAGAGCGTGAAGCTACCCGGTCGCCAGGCAGAAAGTTGAAGGAGGTACCCGCCGGTGCAAGGCCAGCAGCACCACCAGTAGCCTTTAGCAGCGTAAGCGTAAAATCACCGGCACGAAATGCCGTTACACCTTCCGCCAGGTACCCCTGCGCATCGGCAGCCGTGGCATGATAGTGCGCGGATCGGGCAGCAAAATCGTGAGCTATCTGCGCACCAGAAAGAGCGCTACCGTATATGCGCAGAGACGATATGACTAGCGATCCCGCCTGCTGCGCGCCCGTATACTCGTTCTTGAACTGAATTTGGCCCGCTTGTGAGGTCTGTACAGCAAGAGTAAGAGGTGCGTTGTACCCGGTGTCAAGTGTAGTGTTAAGCGTACCCTTTAGCAGACCGTCATCGTATATCCTGGCAGTTCTACCGTCAAAGGTATAGGCCAGCAGGTGCCACCTGCCAGCAGAGGGCACACCGTTCCACCCAAGGTCATCGCTCCAGTGAGCCATCGCACCATATCCGGGATTTGCGCCCCAGCCAAACGCCATGAGACTGCCAGTCGGCCCCCCACGCCGCCCCCAGGAAACGATAGTCTCCTCATCGGAGTCTACGGTAGGATTTAGCGCCCAAACCTCAATCGTTCTAGCGTGATTGCCCACAAGAGCTGCCGGCGGCACAGGACCGATAAAGGCGTCGGTGGTCCCGTTGAACGCGACCCCTACCACGCCCCGAATCGTTGTAAGCACAGGCTTGCCAACAGCCGAGAACGTGAAACCACTTTGCGAATCACGCCAGGTTTGTGCCCCGGTAGCGTACTGCCCAGCACTTAAGACGACGATGGGTACAGCCGCCTGTGCGTGCGCCCGCGGTGCCGTTATGAGGACGCCTGCAACTACTGCCGCCGCGCCTGCGAGCCAACCTGCCCGAAAAAATGACCGGTGAAATGGTACTTTAAGCCGCATGTTTCTGCCTTACTTAGTGGGAAGGAATTGCTCAATCACCTGTAGCACAAGCGGAGCGAGGAATGCATGACCTGCCATGTTTGGATGAATACCCGCCCCATAGATAGGAGACGCAAGTGCGTTAGCGACATTGGCCCCGAGGTCTACCAGGTGCGTTCGCCGATCATCAGGATGCTGCTTCAGATAGTTTCGCACAGCCCGCCTAAGGGCAGCGGCATACAGCAGCCCTTCTGATCCATATACCCGGGTACTCTCAATTCCAAATGGTACCGCCACCAGAATCTCCGCATTGGGCGCAGCCTTGCGCAACGCCGGCAGGCACTGTTCTATGGAGGCTGCCATGCGTGCTGTAACGGCTCGGCTAAGCGTTTCGTTGGTACCGTAGTTGAAGAAGATGACCGAAGGCGGCTGATTGCGGCCACCGTACCCACTCATTCTTCCTTGAGAATCCAACAAGCTGGTAACTCCGTCGATCTTGTTCCAGCGACTGGCGCCATCATCGTAAACCCACTTGCCGCCAGAACCTTTGTTCACCACGTAGTATCCAGGTACGTCACCATCCGCACAGCCAGTGCACACCCAGCCGCTATAACCGCACGCGCTTATGGCCGTTTCATAGCCACGTGCAAAAAGGGCCTGTGCATCTAGCCAACTATAGTCGTAAAGCACGTTATCGCGTCCGTTATCCGCCTGAATGCCTTCTGTAATGCTATCACCAACTATTAGTACCCAGTGCGACTGCCGTTTGCCGGCAAGTGGCACGGCTCCTTCGCCAAAGGATATGCCATTAACCTGCAGAACGTTGCTGCCCGTGCCACCACGCACCCACCTATGCAGTTGTTCACTGTTCCGCAACCAAACTGTAAGGGTATGGCTACCAGGTGTGGGTACGCTTATACTTAAGATCCCGTCATGTGTGGGCCCATCCGCAGGCACGTCATCGGTGATCAGCCCATCCAGCGAATAGCTAATTGCTGGTATAGGGTTTAAAAGTGACCAGTTGGTACCGTTCCATGCACCATATTGCTTTACGCCAAGATGCAGGGCAATTGTGACCGCTGGTGTCTCTGTCTTGAACGTAACTCTAAAGTAGGCACCCGCGTTCCAGCTCTGCCTAGCTTTAACACCATCATGTAAACTGTGGGTTGCCCAGTTAGCAGGGCTAAAAACGAAGCAGGAGCTGGTTGGTGGGTATATCTGTGTAACCGCAGCGCGCATAGGAAGAGACGCAGCCGATAACAGGCCGAGGCCCAATGCGAAAGGAAGCAGCAGGTGCATAACAAACTCCGATAGGTGGAATGATCGTCAGTTCGCTATTTACCAGCCAAATACCTTCTAAGTAAAAAATTCTGGTGTTATTCGCGAGGTTGCTGCGCCATTCAACGGCTACACTATCCTGCAAGATTTAGGGAACCAGGATTGCTAAATCCCACTCGATTGGAACACCCACTCACCTATTGGCCGGTACACGGTTTAGCCAGTTCCGTGTATTGCACAGATGACAAACCATTACTCTGTTTGTGCTTCGGGCTAAACAGTTTGATCGTCGCGCATCGCTGCTGTGGGGGACATATGCTTTAGGTCGCCGGTCTCGATAAAACAGACTCGCTCCGCAATGTTGACTACGTGGTCGCT
>JAJZFK010000208.1:0-1377 GCA_021805405.1 bacterium | reverse complement strand
AGGCTGTGCGCCCGATCCTCAGCAAGAAGATGAGTTAGGCGCGTACGCATACTATGGTAAAGCGCATCCACAGCGTCGTCGGACCTGATTACCCTATCTACCAGGTCGAGATCGTGGTGAATGAAAGCCTGCAATGCGTCGTGCAGCATAACCCGGCTTAACTGTGTGAGACGCGGTAGGTCCACAAGAGGATGATACATTTCATGCGCACGTACCAGCCGTCTGCCAATTTTAGCAATATCTACCGCGTAGTCACCTATACGCTCAATATCTGTTATAACTTTCAGCGCGGTGCCAATAATGCGAAGATCTCGGGCAACCGGCTGCTGGGTGGCAATAAGGCGTAGACAACGCGCCTCTATGTCGAGATCGAGCTGGTCGACGGTATCGTCGCGCTGAATCACCTCGTGTACAAGCTCAAGGTCGCCAGTTTCAAGCGCTTCTACAGAGAGGGCAACCATGTTATCAGCACAGGTAGCCATTTCCAGCATCTTGTCCCTAAGGGCACTTAATTCCGTATCAAAATGAGCTCTTGTGGTCGTCATTCATTGCGCCTCAATGTAAGGTGTTGCCCGCACGTCGTCAGTTACATTACTTTACGTATCGGTAGATTATGCGGATACCAATACATGTTCTCTTGGCATGTATCATAATATTAAACATAACAATCCGGATTTCCTTCCCGTTATTCAGTAATGAACCATCCGTACAGAAGCGAAGGGAAAGACGCGAAATAAAGGAGCGATGAAGATGCCCATCTACGAATACAAATGCACCGACTGCCACCGTAAGTTTAGCCGATTGGTCGGCAGTATAGATGCGCCCCCGCCACCGTGTAAATATTGCAGCAGCAGCCACGTCGCCCGCTTAATAAGCCGATTTGCGCGCCACAAGTCAGAGGAAGACACGCTTGACGGCCTTGCAGAAAAACTGGAAACCGCGGATGAAAGCAACCCTACTGCACTGCGGCAGATGGCGAAAGAGATGAGCAATGAATTAGGTGAAGAAATAAGCGACGAAGAGATTGAGAGTATTCTGGAGGGTGACGATACCGGTAGCGGCGATGAAGTTTAGGGAGGCTACCCCCGGCGTTCAGCAGCCTCCCTATTTCTATCTGCTTATCTGCCGGGTACGAACGAGATACCTGTAAATTGCAGATCGTTCATCCGCAGGGTAAACGCGCAGACTGTTACTGATGTGCAGCCCACGCTGTGAACAACACGACATAAACTGCTCGTCCGACATGTGATCGCACCACGATGGTACTTCGTGCATGTCAATCTGCCTGTCATCAACCTCTCGGGGTACCATGGCACCCACCTCACCTTTCGGCGCTTACGCGTACGTTGGGAGCAAACGCGCCGGTTCGCTCCCAAC
>JAJZFK010000098.1 GCA_021805405.1 bacterium | reverse complement strand
TCCAGGTTTGAGAAGAAAAGATGTAGGCGCGCTTCAAATAATTAAAACGGTGGCCACTGCATAAATCTGCCAGCCAGTATATGCGCATGCAAGTGCATTACGGTTTGGCCGCCGTCGGTGCCGGTGTTTATTACCGTTCTCCAGCCAGCTGGAACAAGTGCCAGCTGGCTGGATATTTTTCGCACAGCCTCCAGAAGACCGGCCAGCAATGAAGCGTCATCAGCTTCTGAAAGCGACGCAATATGTTGCCTGGGTATTACAAGCACGTGCACTGGTGCTTGAGGGGTTATGTCGTGGAAGGCTACAAAGTGCTCATCCTGGTATATAAGATCTGCCGGGATTACGCCGGAAGCAATTTTGCAGAAGATACAGGGGTCGCTCATTTACGTACCTCGGAGGTGAGTAGGCCTATTTACTAACTAGTGGCAGTGCATTGGGTACAAACGCAATGTTGTCCCGCCGCCCACGCGATCTCTCGGTGTATGAGCGGTCGCATGCGCTGCAAAACGTGCATGGATCGGTATGGCAGTCCATCGTAAACTGCGAGCGCCTTGCACGTTTGTCCTCCGCTTTGAGGTAGGACTTGGTAACCCCACACGAGATGTGGTCCCATGCCAGTGGTTCGTCGTACGCCTTTTGGCGGTTCGCATAAAACTCCGGTGACACGCCAGTTTCGGCAAACGCCTGTTGCCACTTGTTGAGGTCAAGGTATTCATCCCACGCATCGAATACTTGGCCCATCTGCCACACGCGCTCGATGGCAGCGGATACCCGTCGGTCGCCCAGCGACAAAACAGCTTCGAGGTGAGTGCTGGTGGCTGCATTTGGCCTGTAAGAGACCGCTCGATCTTTGAGAGAATGCTTAAGCATCTGCTGCTTACGGTCGATTTCCGCAACGGTGTCCTGTCCATGCCACTGGAACGGTGTAAACGGTTTGGGAACAAATGATGACACTCCAATGGTAACGCCGGGGTTTCGCACGCCGTTTCTCCGTGCTATGGCCGCACATCTGGTAGCCAGTACGCCTATGGCAATGACATCCTCATCTGTTTCGGTAGGGAGCGAGATCATAAAGTACAGCTTCAGGCGCTGCCAGCCATTGCTAAAGGCAGTTTCACAGGCTGCGAAAAGGTCCTCTTCAGTAACACCTTTGTTGGTAACGTCTCTCATTCGTTGAGATCCCGCCTCCGGTGCAAAGGTGAGGCCAGTCTTGCGAACCTTGTTGATTTCCTGAACGAGGTGGACACAATCCTGATCTGCGCGGAGAGATGGAAGGGAAACACCAACGCGCTCTTCCGCATACCTGTCAATAAGGTCGTGCACTACGTCGCCCACTCTACTATAGTCTGCGGTCGATAGGGATACCAATGAGATATCCTCATGCCCCGTGTTCCTAACTAGCTCTTCCGCAAGCTGCCGAAGCTTGGCCGGGCTCTTCTCACGCACCGGACGGGTTATCATGCCAGCCTGGCAAAACCGGCAACCGCGAGTACATCCGCGCATGACCTCAAGGGAGATACGGTCGTGCACGACCTCAATAAACGGGATGATTGGCTTAGTAGGATAATCAAGGGCGTCGACGTCTTTAACCCACTGTCGCTCTATGATAGCCGGAACCCCAGGAACGATCGGTCTCGTTGCGATTAGTCGGGGCATATTATCGTAGGGATCTGCCTCGCCATTGGTTGACAAACGTTCTGCAAGTCGAGCACTCTGCTGCTCACCAGTCTCGTATACCGGCTCGTAAAACCGGGGCACATAGCACCCCGGTATTCTGGCTATTTTCAGCATGAGGGCTTCGCGTGGGGAGTTTCGATGGGCTTTAAAGGTCTCTGTAAGCGTGTCCATCACAGCTTCCGCTTCACCAATGACGAACACATCTATAAACGGAGCCATAGGCTCCGGGTTGAAGGTTGCGTGACCGCCTGCAAATATGACAGGATAGGGGATACCCGTTTCCGGCACTATATCACGATCTAACGACCTTACAGGTATACCCCCCAAGTTGAGCATGTTGAGGACATTGGTAAACGATAATTCAAATGAGAGCGAAAACCCGATCAAGTCACATTCGGCAATCGGGGTTCGTGTTTCCAGGGTAAACAGGGGTACACCGGCTTCACGCATCGCCTGATCCATGTCGGGCCAGGGCGCATATACCCTCTCCGCTACGCAATCTGGTCGCCCGTTTAGTGTATGGTAGAGAATGCTGCATGCAAGGTTAGACATTCCAATTTCATAGGCGTCTGGAAAAGCAATCGCATAGTGCACTTCCGCCTTGGTGGGATCCTGCACAATGCTGTTGAGCTCGCCACCAGTGTAACGCGCCGGTTTTGCCACCAGAGGAAGTATCTCCTCAAGTGCATCATCAATTTCTGTTCGATTTAACATACCTATTGCGCCATTTCTAGGACGAAAGCCCCAAGTAATACTAATCGATATTATTGCATGACCACCAAATCAGGGTCAAATAAAAATTTTCAAAATTTTTTGGCTAGACTATTGTCAAATTAGGCTAACTCATGTATAATGAGACTGTAATCGATGATAACGCGTTGCGCGGGGGGCGTAACAAATGTCATTGATGGAGTGTATGGATCAGGTAGCTTTGCTAGATGGTACCAGCACTGTATCCGTAATGTCGGAACGTCATCTGGGGGGATTGACGTTCCGACTATTTTTTTGGGCTCCTCGATAGCGCAGTCTACCCCGAGAGGATGGTAGTTAATCAGATTTGCATGCAAACACCTCATGCGCCGCGTAAACCTGCAAGTAGATGGTAGCGTCCTCATTAGGTTGTGCTCTATCGTCGCTCTCAGGCTGTTGTCACAGTGTGTACAGTTAGCCAGATTAGACAACGAGCCTAAGTGCCTAATGGATTATATTGCGACCTAGGAACATGATTCTCACCACCAGTAGCTCCAAATTCGGGATTTTGCGCAACCATGCCGAGAAATGATGGCAAGCGGTGACCCGTGATAGCAATGATCCGCGCGCTTGAGTGTCCTGATGTGTGCCGCGGCATTAAACGCGGTATAAGTAGCGTGGTGGACCAGGTGAAACAGAACTATGGGGACGAACTTCAACGCCGCCAGTTTCTCTATCTCACAGGCGCGGCGTTGGGACTGCAAATCGACTGGGAACAGCTGTTAGAACCTCGCTAAATCGCTGGTCTTTGGGTTCTCCCGCCACTAAATGGCTGCACTATAGTAGCCATTTAATCGGTTTCCAGGTCTTGCTTGGTGATTTTGTGCCGGTAGTCGAAGAGTCTCTTCAGGTCGGCAGAAACCACCAATAAGTCAACAAGTTCACCTAACGGTCCAAAGGGCATGGAGTATTCAACGGTATCGGTAATCAATGTAGTAGTATCGTTAATAGCCGTAAACTGGTGGGTGTGGCACCAATGTTTGAACGGGCCTTTGCCGGGAAGTTGACAGTCCTGAAATAGGTTCGGCATATCCATCCGCTCAATTCGCGAGTGAATATGAATAGGGATAAATCCAAACTGTTTCACTACTATATGATAAACAACGCCGGGTGCCATTGGAGCTGCTTCACCCTCCAGGCGGGCATGCCGTGAGGGTGGGGTAAGGCGGAAGAGGGTTTGAACGGTGGAGTGGTACTGGGCTACAGACCCGATCGGCGACAGAACGGTGCAGCTAAACTGCACCGTTCTCATTCTTGCCCAACAATCTGCAAGTAGTTGTGGTTACGGCTATTTGGCAAGGTTATAAACAGGAACAATAGCAACATCCTCCGGTGCTTGACTTCCCTTTAGTAGTGCCATAAGTTTTACAGTTACAGGAATACTAAACTGCGTCTCTCCGCAGTTCTGGCAAACTTCAGCGGGTACGTTTCTTACTATTGCGGCGGGTGCGTTGCGACCTGGTAACGTAATCGTCATCACGATTTGGGCGCAGCTACCACCACAGCTGCAAACGGGTACTGCATCTGCTAGTCTGGCGTTATCCCCAGTCATTCAAGGGGCTCCTTTGCTTTGCAATAGCCCTGTCACCACGACCACTGGTGAAGTTGCTATAATTGTGGCCGGCACGTAATTTCGTAACGATGGATGAGAGTTGAGGGCGCATCCGGCTTGACCTCTATTATCTCGCATGCACAGAGTTCTATACACGGACAATACTACCTGATTACGACTCTGGTATCGAAATCGCGCAATTTTACCTGGTGATTCCGATGCGTATCAGGGAATGACGAGAGTCCGTCAGGATTTTGACGGGCCAACTTCCTCGTTGTGAACACTTGGTGGCGGGCCCACGTGGTCCGTAACCTTCTTGAGTACTTCTTCAATGGAGAGGTTCTGAGCCTCAATGAGCTCCATTATCAGCTGTTGCTGAAATTGCAGTTGGTAGAGAATTGCCTCAACCTCGTGTTCAGCCTTCTGGTTGATTTCGAAGTCATTCTCTGCCCTTAGTTCGGAGTGTTTGCCTTGCACACTCTGGCCCACCATGATAAGTGGCATGAGAAGAATTTGAATGACGTTGCTAATAAGGAGGTAAGCCACGAATGCCGGGAACGGATCAAAGGGGTGCAGGTGGAAGCCAGGAATTTCTGTGGCAATAATGTTATATCCACACCACAAAATCGTCCATACAAAAATCATAAAGAAGAAGCCCATCGTTCCGACTTTATCCGTAATGGATGCTGCAAGGCGATCAAGCGGCGACAATTGATCCTTGAATTCTTTATTGACGTTTACCGGCTTAGTGTGATGCCTGCGCCATGCTGCCAGTATTTGGGGCCCATGATAATCTGGTGGTGTATTCATAGTAGTCCTTTGACTGTGCGACAGTATAAGTTGGAACCACCCATTAATTCGGCGAAACTTTACGTAAGTCCTCTATTTTTAAAGGAGGAAATAGCATCAGGTTGATAGAACTTCAACAATGACAACTACTAAAGGTGCTATCGATCGTGAGTACTGCCATTTCAGTCGTTAATTAGGAGGGCTACAAATGCCTGCATCGCTTTCATTGTCTGCCGTGCCGGTCGATTTACTGAGTGAGGGAGTTAGGTTTTTGTACAGTCAGGCATCTGATGCGCTTAAAAAGCTTAGAGAGGCCAAGAAAACAGGTTACTCGCCGGATGATAGAGTGGCAGCAGGGCACTCTGATGCACCCGACGTCTTCGTTGGAGAGCTTAAACCACTAATGATTCATCTTGGAGCTGCTGGTGACCTTGAAGAGGACCTGCGCGAAGTGAGGGCACACCTCCTTGATTATGCTACGGGTGCGTCTACCGTTAATCCTGCCGACGCCTATGCTGTTGGGCAAGTGGACGTATTGCGTAACATGATGGAAGCAGTTTACTCGCAGCGCATTACCTTCAAAGGAGAAGCAGGAAGAGATGCATCTGGCACCGCTTTGGCCCAGGATTTCCGAGAGATGCGCAGTTCCGGGTGTTTTGACCACGATACAACAGTTTACGATTCCTACGTGCCTACACCGGTTAGCAAGCACCTGTAACAAGCGCAACGCGACTTCCTCGTCCCACAGTTTAATTGGAAGCAAGTTGATGAGGGAGTCGCATGTGCATTAAGGTTAAATGAGCGAAGGTAATGCAACTGGCTGGTGGCTTTTAGACGACTTATATGCGGACAAAGCCACTCGCGCCGCCTGCAGACCGTCTTCACCGGTAACGGGTACATCAGCATTACCTAAAATGGCTTTGGCGAACGCCTCTACCATGAAGTAATCCATGTTACCACCCCAGTTCAGCCATGCCGCTGGTTTGTGTTCGGATGAGTAGCGAATAAGGTTCTGGCTGAACATATCCATCGAAATGGTGCCGAGTTCGGTTACGACGTCCAGAGTGACATCGCCCCAAGTTGGAAAACCTGCGGGCCGTGACCAGGAAGCATCGAGTGTTGCAAACACGCCGCCTCGAAACTTCATGGAGATAAAAGAAACGTCGTCAAAATCTCGATGCTGAATTCCGTTGGTAATTTCAGCGTACACCTCAACTACGTCCTCGTTAAGCAGCCATCGCATGATATCTGTAACATGAACGGTATGATCGATGGTTGCACCACCTCCGCTGAGCGCGGGATCACAGAACCAGCCACCAGGGTTGGAGCCCCGGTTGGTTCCCCTAAATGCGAGGATGGCGCCGGCCTTTCCACTATCGAGGTACGCTTTGAGCCTCTGTGCAACGGGTGAATAGCGGCAAGGAAAGGCGGTCATAAGTTGAACGCCTGCGTTCTTGCAGCACGCTATCATACTAAGCGCATCATCTTCCGTTGTCGCTAATGGTTTTTCGCAGAGGATATGTTTCCCTGCATTGGCAGCCATCTCAACAAAATCACGATGCTTTACATTTTCACTGCAAACCACTACCGCACCGATGGTTGGATCGGCTAGCAGCGCCGCTGGGTGTTCGTAGCATGTTGTAGCGAACCGGGCAGCCTTTTCTTGTGCCCGTGCCTGTACCTCGTCTGCAACGCCTGCTAGTTCGGTAAGTGGGTTGGATTGTATTGAGTGAGCGTAACTCTCGGCGTGCAGGTGAGCAAATGAGAGCATTCCAATTTTAAGAGGCTTAGCGGCCATTTGTATTTCCCCGGTAAAATGTTTGGCAAAGAGACATGGGCCAGCCGCCAAATCATGCCTTAATACCGTTAATAGATTCGATTATCTGTCAAGAATATCCTGCTTGGAGCAAAATAACGTGCGTATCCTTCTTACAAATGACGATGGAATTCATGCCGCGGGTTTACATGCAGCATGTAAGGCTCTTGAAAACTGCGGTGACGTGTGGGTGGTTGCACCCGAAAAGCCTCGAAGTGCAGCGGGGCATGCAATCACTCTGCACAAACCTCTCAGGATCAACCCATGGCCCGCGGATTCTAACGATCGATCGTTTTCTGTAAGTGGAACGCCTTCAGACTGTGTAACGCTTGGATATGACGTGATTATGAAAGGGGAATGTGATCTTGTAGTGAGTGGCATTAACCACGGTACCAATTTGGGCTGGGATCTTACGTACAGCGGTACCGTTTCTGCCGCAATGGAAGGTGCGATAGTGGGGCTACAGGCTATAGCCATATCACTTGAGACCGCGCCAGGCCATTCTGCAGGCTTAAAGCATGATTTTGAGCTAGCGGGCACCACACTCATAAATTTGGTTCACCGACTAAAGAGTGATCCTTTGCCACCATTCACGCTACTTAACGTTAACATTCCGTTGGGAGCGCAACAAGGGAAAATTGAGGTTACCAGCCAGGGTAAACGCGTCTACCTGGAGAGGTTTGCCGAGCGAACGGATCCC
>JAJZFK010000197.1 GCA_021805405.1 bacterium | reverse complement strand
CTCCGATTACCTCTGGTCAATTAACTCTGGCCTACTCATAAACACTGCTCAGGTTAACATCAGTCCTCCTTCAAACCCGGTACAGGTCGCGGCACTTCCCATGAATGGCACTGCGGCTGTAATGGGGCAGGGGCAAGAGGACGCACTCTCCTCCTTTAGTCCACAGCTTTCGCATACACTGGGCAATGTTAATGGGTCGATGAAAAACCTGCAGGACAAACTGGACGGTCTTACCACGCAGCTGCACACATTGCTGGGCCACACCGATGAGATGGTGGTAACTGCTACCGGTACCTTGAAGTCCACCAGAAATGTAGTTGGTGATCCGCAGGTACAGGCAAACCTCAAGAAGACGATAGCCAACTTCCTGGAGGTTTCACAACAGGCCGCACTTACCTCTCGAGACCTTAGCGGACAGCTAAGCGGCCTTGTAAAGGATGGTCGCAGTCAGCTTACCCGGCTGTCCTCCGCAACAACGGACCTGGTGCTTAAGCTCGGCAATACACTGGATGATGCGCAGGAGGTGGTTAAAAAGCTGACGCAGCAGGTCAGCGATCCGCGACTGCAGCGATCATTGCAGGAAACGCTGGAACTTGCGAGGTCAACGCTGGCTAGTGTCCGTCAGATCACGTCGGATTTGCACCAGATAACTGGCGATCCCATCGTAGCTGGCGGCGTAAAAAGCACCATTATCAACCTGAAGGATGCCACTGGCAAGGCATCTTCGGCGATGACCAAGGTGAACTTGCTGCTTGACAAACTGGACGGAGGCGCAAAGCATGTTTCCGGTATTCACGGCCCTAAGATGACTGGATCTGTAGACATCTCACAGCAGTCTAATCCAGGTAGGTTACGGGTTGATCTTAACGGCAATGTCGCGCTGAATGGTCTTAATAGTGTAGACCTTGGGCTCTATGATATTGGGCAAACAAACAGGCTAAACCTGCAGCTGCAGCACAATCTTTCAAAGAGCGCCGATTTTCGATACGGTTTTCATGCAGGCAAACTGGGCTTAGGCGCTGACTTTTACCTCGCACCCGGAGCACTACTAACCACAGATCTGTTCGATACCCATGAGGCCCGACTTGACTTAAGGGCCATGTTCAGGGTAAATAATAGCACCTGGTTCTGGCTCGGCGGCGATAACGTCTTTCACCACGGTGTTCCGCTAGTTGGAGTTCAGATTAGACCATAATTTCACGTGTGGGCATGGGAGCGTTTGCGTTGCGCGGTGTCGCCGCCCCCTTAGTTGCCGTGCCCTTTGGGAACCTGCATCTTATCTGGTTTCCAGGTTCTCGGGAGACATATTGCATGAAAGTAATTTTAACCCGTGACGTACCGCGCGTCGGCAAAGACGGGGAAGTAGTTGTCGTAGCGAACGGCTATGCACGGAACTACCTTTTTACCCGCCAGCTGGCCGTACCGGCGCGTGGCGTTGCTGTTCGCGATCATCAGAATCGCCTGGACCGTGAGCGCGAGAAGACTGTACAGCTTCTTAGCGCTGCTCAGCAGAACGCCGCCAAGATTGAAGGCATCTCGCTGGATATCCTTGCACGCACTGCTCCAAAGTCCAATCGGCTATTCGGCTCCGTAACCGAAGCTGATGTCGCCCAGGCCCTTCACGAGGCAACCGGCCTTGAAGTGGATAAGCGCAAAATTAGTCTTATCGATCCCATCAAGCTTACGGGTAGTTACGCTCTCACGGTTAAGCTGCACACCGACGTTACCGCGGCATTTACAGTGGACGTAATTACTGCCGAACAGCGGGAAGCGCGTGACGCAGAACGTGCTGCAGTTGCAGCCGCGGCTGCCAAGGCCGCAGCCGAGGCTGCTGCAGCGGAAGAGGCAGCGAACGCTGCAGCCACTGCCTAGGCTGTATCATCTTCGCTTTGTTTAGAAACGGAGGTTGGACGAAACCGTCTAACCTCCGTTGGCTTTAATATATGAGTGGCTTTATGGGTCAAAAAGTTGTCGGAGACTGTATTCATTGTCTTCTGATAGAATTCCCCCGAATAATCTAGATGCCGAACAGGCAGTACTGGGCTCCATGCTTATCGAGACCGCGGCTGTTGAGCGCGCGATGGAGATGCTTCGCCCGTCTGACTTCTACCACGGTACTCATGGCATTCTTTTTGAAGCTATGACCGCACTTGCCGAGCAGCATCAGCCTGTTGACCTTATTACGCTTTCCGACTGGCTGAGGGCCCATAATAACCTGGAGCAGGTAGGAGGCATTTCTTACCTGCAGAGCCTGATGGATGCTCCTGCAACGGCTGCCAACATAGAATTCTATGCGCGTCTGGTAGAAGAGAAATCGGTGTTACGTAACCTTATGGATGCAGGTACGCGTATTCAGGGCCTCGCCTACACCGATTATGAGCAGGTTGGCGATCTAGTTGACCGGGCCGAACGACTTATTTTTGAGGTTGGGCAGCGGCAGCTCGGCCAGGGATTTTCGGCAATTGGCCCACTCCTCAATGAAGAGCTGGAACGCATAGAGCAGCGCTCTAAAAACATGGGTAAGCCAACCGGTCGTATTACACCGTTTGATGACCTAAACTATAAGACCGCGGGCCTTCAGCCATCCGACCTCATCATTGTAGCCGCTCGCCCCGGTATGGGTAAAACAAGCCTTGCCGTACAGATCGCACAGTTCATTGCCATAGAAGAGAAGCTGCCTATTGCTATCTTCTCGCTAGAAATGTCGAAAGAGCAGCTTGTCGTAAGAATGGTCTGCTCGGAGTCACGTGTTGATGCACACCGCCTGCGCACAGGCTATCTTACCCAAGATGACTGGACACATATAGGCGAGGGCATGGGACGGCTTTATGAGGCTCCCATTTACATAGACGACACACCGGACATTTCTGCCCTGGAGATGCGCGCTAAGTGCCGAAGACTGAAAGCAGAGCATGGTCTGGGTCTTATTGTGATAGACTATCTACAGCTCATGCGGTCATCCAGACGGGCAGATAACCGGACGCAGGAAATATCCGAAATCGCGCGATCATGTAAAAGCCTGGCGCGAGAGTTGCGCGTTCCCGTCATAGCACTGTCCCAGTTGTCGCGCGCAGTGGAAAACCGACCGGATAAGCGGCCGCTGCTTTCCGACCTGCGCGAATCGGGATCTATCGAGGCGGAAGCAGACATTGTAATGTTTATCTACCGTGACGCCTATTACAAGATGAAGGATTCCGGCGGGGACGACGGCGGTGGGGCACCTTCGGACGGTACGCGCCCCGAGGAGACCGAGCTTATCATTGCCAAACATAGGAGCGGTCCAACAGGCAAAGTGAGTATCGGATTCTTCCCGGCATACACCAGATTTGAAAATCTAGATTTGCAGCATACTCCAGATGAGTGAACGGCGGCAGAAGAGGGGATAGCAAAATGCGCGTGCTTGTAGTTGGAAATGGTGGTCGCGAACACGCCTTGGCGTGGAAAATTGCTTCTAGTCCTTTAGTGGAAAAAGTCTATTGCGCTCCAGGTAACGCCGGTACATCTGCTTGTGCCGAAAACGTGGCTATTGCCGCTACGGATATTACAGCACTTGCAGACTTCGCCGCAGTTAACAAGGTTGATCTCACCGTAGTGGGACCAGAAGTGCCGCTCATGGCGGGTATCGTCGACCTCTTTGAGGGGCGTGGCCTTCGAGTATTCGGTCCCTCCCGTGATCCTGCCCGCATAGAAGGTAGTAAGGCATTCGCAAAGGACGTTATGCATAAGTCCAATATTCCCACGGCGGAATTCTGGGTATGCGATTCGCCTGCCACGGCCATGGAACGACTTGCAGAGTACTATACGGTGCGTGGTTCTGCAGCCGGGGTGGTGATTAAAGCTGACGGCCTAGCTGCCGGTAAAGGTGTAACCGTTTGTGATACGCGAGCCGACGCAGAGTTGGCTATCGAATCGATTATGGTGCAGCGCGTGTTTGGTGATGCAGGTAACCAGGTGGTTATCGAAGAGCGCTTGACTGGCCCCGAAGCCTCTATCATGGTAATTACGGACGGTCATACCATCATACCGCTTCTTCCTGCGCAGGATCATAAGCGCCTGCTGGATAACGACGAGGGGCCAAATACCGGTGGCATGGGGGCGTACAGTCCGGTGCCCGGTCTTACTGCTGCGGACATTGCTTCGATCATAGACTCGATTGTGAGGCCCGCCATTGATACCATTCGCGAGTTGGGTATACCCTATCGTGGCGCCTTATACGCGGGCATCATGCTTACTGCAACAGGGCCAAGGTGCATTGAGTTTAACTGCAGGTTTGGGGATCCAGAAACGCAGGCAGTTCTTCCCATGCTCAAGAGCGATCTTGTACCGCTGCTAATAGCTACACTAGATGGAAATCTGGCGAATGCAGCGGTAGAATGGCACGCTGGCGCAGCAGTTTCCATAGTAGCCGCTTCGGGTGGCTATCCTGCTGGTTTCAAACGCGGAATGCCCATAGAGGGCCTAGTTGAGGCATCGGAAGTACCGCACTGTATGGTATTTCATGGTGGTACGCGTGTTTCGGGGAATGATGTGGTGACGGATGGCGGGCGCGTACTCGCAGTAACTGCCCGGGGTACCGATTATGCAACAGCACGTACTGTGGCTTATTCTGCAATGTCTATGATCAACTTCCAGGATATTCATTACCGCACAGACATTGCAAAGGGTGTAGACTGGTAGTCGGCTGATTATTCAGCCGACGAATGTGTGTTAGCTGGCTGGCGGGGCCATGGAAACTGGCCGAGTGGTATGAACGACAGGGCTAACGATTCCAGCGGCTGAGGGCCTGCGGAGAAGAGTATGTCGTCGTCTTCTTATCCCTCGCCGATGCGTGCGGGAGATGTGAGTTTGACCACCAAGATATGCAAGGCGCGCCGGCGGCGGAACTAGATTGAAATGAATTTGTGAGCTATCGCCGTTATAAAGTAATTTCGCAAGCATCTGCCGTGCAGCATCCTGGTCTGTGTACACGTAACTTGGCCCCTGAATTGAAGGAACAATGTACGTGTGAATATTTGATTTTGGTACACTTGCTGCCCAGTGAGCAAGCGCCAACATCTGTCCCAGGTTCAGATTGGAGCGAAGATTATCTGTAATAGCATTTAAAACCTCAGGAAGCGCATTGAAGTCAGCAGGTGACTCCACCTTTTTCTTGAGCGCCTCAAGAAACTCTTGTTGCCTCTGTTCACGTACAATATCGTTATCAGAGTGTCGAATACGCACGAATCCCATGGCTTGGTAACCATTGAGATGTTGAAATCCCGGCTTCAGGTGGATATGAAGGTCGGCCCAGTTGTCATCATAGTTTAGCGGTTTATCTACGTATAGGTCGACGCCGCCCACAGCATTTACTATTTTCTGAAAGCTTGAAAAATGAGCGGCCACCGTGTAATCTGGCTGAATTCCAAAATCCTGTACCAAGGTGGCATCGGTCAGTTTATTGCCACCCCATTCGTGCGCAGCATTGATTTTGTCGTAGCCACGATGTCCCGGAATATTGCACGCGGTGTCGCGGGGAATACTGATGATATCGACAGAGTCTTTGTCAAAATCTATGTGTGCCAGCATCATTGAGTCGCTTCGACCCTCGCTAGTAGGTATCGGGACTGGTTTACCAGGATAGTAATCCGCGTCACAACCGAGTACCAGGAGGTTCATAGAGTGCTGGTATTGTTGCGGGAACCTTAAGGATGGACTGTAGCTTGCAAAAACATCATGATGTTCAATGTCCTGGGCTATGTGACTAGGTGTGAAATAATCAAAAACCATTGAGCGTAGCGCAGGACTGCGCCAAAAGAAATTGCCTGCGAACGCCCCTAGCAGCGCACAAACACCACAGAATGAAAGAACCGCAGCGCCTCTTGGGCGAAGCCCGGATGAACGCGAATTCCTTCGCCCTCCCTTACGGCTACTACCAGGCGTTCGCGAACCGCGCTGCGTTGGTTTTGCACCTTCGTCGCTCAAATCGAATTACTCCTTCATTGCAGAATAATATCGCTGCAAAGAAACAAGGTTATGGATAACAATATAGCACTTGTGCCGCCGATGCGTCAACGCACCGGCTTGATGCAGTGTTTCTAAAATAGGTTACACTAACGGCACACACACCCATTACTGAACACAGAAATACGAAAGCCAAAAAGCGAACATGACTATCCCGGTTAAACGCGTCCCATTCGACAGCCTGACTATGAACGCCGTTTCAATAGAGCTGAATCGGCAGTTATCTGGCGGGCAGATACAGGACGTTCGCCAACCATTTTCTACACAACTCGTTTTATCTGTACGCAACCGCGATAAAACTAATCACCTGCTCATCGATTCATCGGCGCAATTCGCTCGAGTACACATTACTGCACGGCGCCGCAGCAATGTGCCTACGCCGCCGTCGTTTTGTATGGCAGTACGCAGAACGATGGAAAACAGGCGAATTGCGTCGGTTGAACAGCAGGATTTTGACCGTATTCTGCACATCACTACCTCCTCAGCGGAAGAGCCGCCTAATGTACTTATCGTAGAAGTTATGGGCAAGCACTCCAACATAATTCTTGTAGACGAGAGTGGGCGAATTATTGATGCTGCACAACGTGTGACGCACCGCATCAATAGGTTTCGCGAAGTGTTACCCGGTGGGCAGTATGTGCCGCCGCCTCTGCAGGAAGACCGCGTTTCGCCGCTTGTGGAAGGGGCTCAACGGCACATCCTGCGGGAAATAGGAGAATCTCATCTATCTGACGCCGACGCTATCGCGAGCGCGTTGCAACAGATATACGAAGGTATGTCGCCATTTCTAGCCGCGGAGATTGCTGAGCGTGCCTTAAGAGCCCACGACATCAACCAGGGGATGACGGACGCATGGGCGGCTGTTTTCCATCGAACTATAGCGGGCAATTACTCACCGGTTTTGTATCGCGATACCGATGGTGTTCCTGTTGGCGCTTACCCATTCGAAGTCGTAAGGTTGGAAAGCCTGCAGAAGGAGAACGCACCCAGTTTAAGCTTAGCGCTCGACGAGTGCTGGTCTGTAGCCGCCCAGCGAAGTCACCTGATTGGCATTCGCTCGTCACTTAACAGCGAACTGCAGCAGGCGCTGCGCCAAGCAAAACATCAGATGGAGGCATGTACACGCGGACTTCTGGAAGCAAGCCAGGCGGACTCCTTAAGACAGCGCGCCGAACTGATTAAAGCGAACCTATGGCGGGCAGAACCAGGCATGACGAGCATGATCGTTGAGGATTACTGGGATCCTGAGCTAAAGCTGGTCGAAATTCAGTTGGGAGGCGGTCGTTCG
>JAJZFK010000076.1 GCA_021805405.1 bacterium | reverse complement strand
GAAATGCACCGCAAGTAAGACGAAAGTAAGACGAAGGATGTGCAATTGGTGGTGTTATATTCAGGCTAATCTGAAAACATCCACCTTGCAGCGTTTGCCCTACCTTGAACAGTTATCAGCCCGGCCCGTCGTAACTCATAGACCATTTGCCGAATCTGCGGATCAGTCAGTTGTGGTAGAACCTGACGAAATTCGGAGAGGGACGCCCCTTTTGTGCCGGTATCCTTGATATGCTTCAGGATGAGTTGCTTATGAGTTTCTCGATCGAGCCCAGCATAGCGAGTATACGTTCCAGGTTGACCTAAGTAGCGGTACATCCCTCGACTGAGGATTAACCGATTCTGTTTCCCGCGTCCAACTTGTTCTATTAATCCAATATGTAAGAGATGTGTAACCAGTTTCTGCGCCTCACGCGGTGGCACTTGGTTGTGAAGAATTGTATCCAGAATGACAAGGTGGTGGGTATTAAGAGGAAAATCGCGCTTTGCGGCAAGTTGAAGCAAATTAAGGAATTGCTTATCGACCACCTCCCCTTGCAGTGAGAGCACAACTTCGTACTCATCAGTACCTGAGAAATCTGGTCTTCCCTTTCCTTCGCGTAATGAGGCGTCGAAGATTCGATCCATTCCCTGCCCAGAACGCTCAACCTAACCACACTTAGAACATGCTTCGGCAAGTCGCCTATTCCTTGGAGACTGTTTCCGAAGGATGTTATCTGGTGTAATTCCTTCCGGGAATCCACCGGGACTACTTATTTCGAGACGCCTAGGGAATTGCCGGACGAACACAGATCCGCCAATGCGGTAATCGCGATGGCAAATCGCGTTCAGTACAGCCTCTCTTACCGCGTCTTCATTAAAAGTTGGAATATCAGATCGAAATAGACCATCACGGACCGAAACTACTTCATTTCGGATGTTTATCGAATTCCAGAGTTCGTCATGAAAAAGTAGAAAGCCCTGCCGAAATTCGTGACGTTGGCTTGCCGCTATCTGGCCCTCCATACTTCTGTATTCCATGATGACCTCGCATTGTGGTAAATGTACCCCCAACGCCTTCCTGGTTCCTAAGAGAATCAGCGCTGCAACAGTAAGCTCGCCATCGATCGATAGTTTACTATCCTCCAATAGCTGCTGGTCTGTCATTTCCAAAATCGCAGGATTATTAGTTTTCTTGTGCCAGCGGTTACGGAATTCATCGATAGCGAATGAATCAAGATCAGCCAAATCTGATCCAGGACAAATCTCCGCACTAAAATCTAGCCGACTTTACCTTATTATGCGCTGAAGTTGTTCCGGAGACATTGGGACCAGACTCTCGCCACTCCGCATGAGATATCGGCCATTGTGATGCACGGGTGTTCCTGGAGGTCGCGAAGGAATGTTGAACACCAGTACTCTGTTATCCTTAACAGTCAGCTGTTCAACTTCAATCCGAAGTCGGAGAGCATGATGTAGCTTTTGTTTAATTTCCTCCAGATTGTGAAAAGCAGCTTGTCCCACCTACCTGACGAGGAATAACATCAGTTACACCAAGTACAAGCGTGCCACCTAATTCATTGGCGAAAGCTACGCAATATTCAATGAGCTTTTCAAGAGTGACAGTGTCGCATTTGAGTATACGTTCATCATTCATATGCCCAAATGGTTAACGATGAAATATCTGCCAAGTGGCCATATGCACGAGAAATTATCCTCAGGAACATACATAGGTGTTCCGGTTGTTGAGAGTGGTTCGTATCTCAACTAATGCTGAGAAACCCGGAATCACGTCTCACTATACAGCCTTTATTCCCGTTCAATGTGAGGGTACGTTAATATTATGACACTACGCATCATAGTACCATTTTGGGTCAAGGAGATATGTAATATCCATTTGATGGTCAGCGCAACTTCAATATGCTATTCACGCAGGACATAGTTGCTAGCCAAGGGTTGACCTTGGGGATTGTGCACAGTGCAAACCTGGGCCCGGCACACTCTAACCTCGGTGGTCTACAACAGCTTGCTGAGCGAGGGGACCAGATCGCGCGGCTGGTTGGCACTACACTGACCACTTTGATTGGCAACAATCACTCACCGTACTCACTGCCCGTAAGTTGATGAAATTGCTCAACAGAAACGGCGAAATTATGATGATGAACAGGATTATATGAGTGGTAGCCTTTCAATTTGGCAATGGTAGGAGGTTAGCGATTATGTGTAATGCGTACAACCACGATGCCTTTTGTAACTGTGGATGGGGTGGAGAAGGGCACATCGGCGCATACGGCAATGGTTTCCACGGCTCTCGCTTTCTGCGGGATAGCGGCACTGACGCAAATGCTCAAGGAGTCTACTCCCAACTGGAACGGAGTAAGTCTGCCGTTTATGAAGGCGATATAGCGGACGTTTGTAAGCCAACGGTGTGCAAAACGTGTGGTGCCGAGATCTATTTCGTTCGCAACAATGGTGGAAGCGTGTGGCTAGACGAATTGGGATGGCCCTGGCCGAAGCATCCTTGCTTTTATGACAGCTTGGACTGCATAGAGCGGAACCCCACCTCTTTTAGGAATGTGCCTGTAGGACAGAGTACCGAGGGCGGCAGACGAGCCAAGCCAAAGATCAATGCCGCGAACGACCAGTTATATGCTATGCTGCGAATGCTCCGTTCGCACTCAGCTAATTCTACTTTAGGGATCATCAGCGCAGTAAGCACGGATAGTACAGGAAAGGGCCTCGATATCGACATTGTACTCATGAACCACGCTAGGGCGCCTATTACAGTACAGACAGGGTTCGACGGCTATAATATGCGGCTTACGGATCTTACTGGACAACTTGTGTATTTTGCTTTCGACGAAAAGACGGTCTATGTGATTAGTAGAGGCTGGGAGTTTGCCTTCAAGTTCCGCACCGGGACTTTACCTGTTAACCAGACATATTTTCACCCAACCTTTGGGTCTGGCATATTAACGAACGAGGAAGAGTCTTACAGGGATGTTGTACTGACGTTCGAGTTTTCCGAGTTTGGCAGGAAGAAGATCGCGTTAGGACTGGTTCCGTTGACTCTTCTTTCATTGGTACCTATCCGGAACTTGCGACTTCTCGTTTCTGCGTCAATACCCCGCGCCCGGAGGGTAGTAAGCCGCCGCAAACAGCCGGTGGCGGATTAGACGCGTGGTGATTTGCAGGTAGCCTGTGGAAAGTGGATAGTTTGAGAACCCGGTGACCATCTCACCATATAGAGCGCTGGTGAGTGCCAGTGTTGGCTCACTAAAATAGGCATCTCAATGAACCAGTGGCCTCACATTGCTCGGCAAGCGATGCAGCACGTAGTGAAGGAGATAGTGGCACCAATCACCTGGCAAGTCTAGTTAATTCTGGTGTGAGAGGTGGGGCCGGTGAAAGCCCCACCTAAGCGAATAGGCCTCTCTAATTTACGTTGTTGAGCCCTAGTGCTTCAATCGGTACCTGGTCCAACACGGGTTTGCCATTTACATAACGGCGGCCAAAACCAAAGCTATCATCCCAGCCCCACACAGCGTATCCAATTCCGCTAGCCTTCAATACGGATGCAAAGTCGTGGAACCAGCGGCTCCGCGATGCTGGCGGAGCAACAAGGGCATACGCTCCAAATTCGCCGCAGTAGAGCGACACGTTATTCTGATGCGCATACTCAAGAGCTTTGTCCAGCCTGCTAGCCAGTTTTGCCTTATCCCATCGTTCATCACCATATTGCTTTACCCACGCCCGGGCATCAGGGTTGGTGATTTGCGCGAGCGCGTTCGCAACTAATTTGGGGCTAGATGGATACGGTATGCCTTTTAGCAGAGGAGGAATTGGGCCCGCCCAGGTTGCGCCTTGGTGGGTAAATGTGAACGGATCATAGAAGTGGAATGAGTATACTACGTTGCGGTCGGCAACTGGAGTAAGTTTCAGCAGGCCGTCAATACCGCCCCAGTCTGGTCCTGTCACGATGATCGTGTTTTTCGGTGCACTCTTGCGAATTGCAGCTATGCATCTGTCCTGCAGCTCGAACCACTGCCATTCACGACCCTGAAATACTGGCTCGTTAAGTATCTCAAAAAACACGCGGTTGGGATCTAAGTTACTCAGTTTTGACGCCAGCACCCCCCAAAAGGTTGGGTATCCTGCGACCCATTGCGCGTTGTTTTCAGTATCCTGTTTATCGGTATTATGCATATCCACAATAACAGCCAGATTGTGCTGCAGAAATCGGTGGATGGCAGTCTCAAGCAGCTTTATATGCTCATTAGAGATGGCTGCTGGTGCTTGTGGGTTGTACAGGAAATTGGGAGAGATACACAACCTAACGTGGTGCAGGCCCAGCTTGGCGATGAGCGCAATCTCCGCGTCGCTCATATAGTTCTTGTAGTGCGAATTGTCTACTTTGCTGTAGACCTGAAACCACTGAGTAACGTCTACCCCCTTACTAAGCTCTGCCAGCCGTTTGACCGGTACTCCGTTGTTTTCTCTACTATTCATTCGCGCACCAACAGCTAGTACGCTTGGCAAAGAGGAAGGCGGCGGTGGTAGACGTTCCCCAATCGCCAGGCTGAACTCTGGCTGAAGGCGGCTTGCTACTCGCAGAAAATCCTCGTCACCATAACGTGCGAATGCATACTGAAAGCCACCTACACCAGGTAGGGCTAGAAGCGCTGAGAGATCCGTCTTAAACTTGTTGTAGGCGGTGGAATAGGCCGTTTTGATAGCGCTGTTATCGTAGTTGTAGAGATTAACGCCGTTATGCAGCAGCACCTCGGCCACCGTCGTCAGAACAGAGAGCGCTGCCATCTGATTATCGATCTGCTTATCTGCGCCCCATATCACGCCCGCATGCATGCAGGTGGGCCGAAAGCAGTCCATAAACCCGCCGGTCACGTTAAATTTAGTGCCTCCTTCACCGTAGATCGCCAGGTTTGTTAGCGCCTTATTATGAAGCGATTCTCCCGCTATAAGAACGCCATATAGGCAAACCATGCCCCAGCGCTGATGGTTTGTATACATCCATGTACTGTTTGCAAGGTGTTGTGCCATTGGCAGGATGAGGTCACTCCCTATTCGGCTGCGGTCTTTGGCAGAGAGTGAGCTATAGATTAGGTCGTACCCGTTACATACCTTTGCCAGAAACATGCCGGCATCGCCGCCATCAAAGCCATATGCCTCAAAGTGGTCGTAGCCATTAGGATCAGTCGTGGTACTGCCTTTTCCATACCCGTACGCATTTGTGAGTAACAGGAGGATTCTGTTTGCGTATGCAGCATACTTCGCTTCACCTGTGAGCGCGTAGAGCATACCCATATTAGAAATAATCTGTGAGTTTTTCTGCAGCGAGGAATTAAAGAGCCACTCCCAGTGCCACGTGCCCGCAGCGTCTTTTCGTCCCTTGTTGAAGGCGGGAAATGTCCAGCTGCCATCTGCTTCCAGGGCGTGTGCCGGAATGGAGGGGGCTTCCGTGAGGATTGTGTTGCATGTGGCCAGGATGTTTTTGAAGGCAGATTTCAGTACTGGATTAGTGTTGATGGCACCTTTGTAGGCGGTCAAATCCTTCATGTCCCACAGCGTAGAGGGACGGCTTTGAACCATCCGGGGTGCGCCACCTACCGCCGTGGTTGCCCTCGACGGTACTGCTTCTGTACAGAAGATAACCGCACAAACCGCGCAGAAGAACAGTACATGGCACTTTAACCGTGTCCGATGATCTGGCATAGTGTACTCCTTTAGGTAGTCAATGATTTTCTGGAAAATATTTGGAAGCAGTGTGCAAATGGGTGGCATCTATTTGTGGTGCGTTGCATCGTCAAGATGTTGAAATGCTCGGTGAGATGCAATCGTATGCATGCCCAATGGTCGTACGACCGACTGCTTTACGGTTACGTCAGGTCGTCTCTCCTATTCGCAACGTTGGCGGGACATTTGTCGCCCAAGGCACAGATTCACCGCTCAGCATCGCCATCAATAAGTGAACAGCAGTCTGCGATATCCTGGCCCATTGCACGTCTACTGTCGTCAGGTTAAATGGCATCATAAGCTTATCTATCAGACCGTCAAAGCCTACTACCGCCAGGTCATTTGGCACATTCACTGCGGCGCGATTACATGCGCGAATAAGGCAGATGGCGCTGACATCATTCCAGCAACATACGGCGGTTGGTCGCGGTGTTACAGATTGAAGAGCCCGAAACGTGGTATCCGTGTCATGATTGGAGCATGGTATGCTCACGGGCTGCCATCCGCGCTGCTCCATCTCCACGATGTATGCCCTGTGTCGCGCCTGCGCTGCCTCCAGAGGGTAAGGTGAGTGCGCAAAAGCGATTCGTTCGTGCCCGCGCTCCACAAGATGCTCGATGGCTATTCTGATTCCTGTAGAATCATCACACCCTACCGACGGTAAGCTTTCCACACGATTGGCAATAGCTACCGCAGGCAGACCTGATTGCGCAATACCCTTAGCCAGCGGGCCATTTTCCTGAAGGTGAACGACCAGACCGTCTACTCGTCCGCAGGTCAATTCTGCAAGTCTGTTTGATACCGACACATCCGGAGCGAAATTATGAAGCAGGAGAAGGTGACTAATCTCTAAACACGCTTGCTGCAGGCTTCTAATGACTTCGGCCATGAAGATATTATGAACATCCAGTTCACTGTTCTGGTTGTGAAAACCAATGACCCTGGTGCGCCCCTCGCGAAGTGACGAGGCAACGGCATGAGGCCGGTAACCCATGCGTTCGGCCTCCTCAAGTATCCGTTTACGCGTCTTCTGAGAGTACTGGTAGCCTGGAACATTTCTGAGAACCCGCGAAACTGTCGCCTGAGAGACGCCCAACTTATCGGCGACCTGGCGTGAGGTGACCTTTGATAGCGTGATATAGGGTGGTGTATTCATATCTGTGTCATTTGGTTGATGCATACGATTGCATTTATACTACCGCAGAATAAATCAATTTTCAATGTATACAGGTGTATACACGAATCACACCCGGTATGTTATATCATTGCTATTCACACTATTGCGATTGTTCGCTATGCTGGGGTCACTCTAATGGTCCCCAACCGTTTTGTAGTGCCTCGTAGCAAATCGTCGCCATAGGAGGTGATTACAGATGACCCGTTAGGCTTTGGATGCATTCCGCCTAAGAGGATTGGGGTAACGAGGATGCAAAAATCATTGGCCGAAGTGCAACCACACAGGCTGCCGTAGTTCACGGGATTGCCACCTCCTGAACGTGAATGGAAGCAGCCAGAGCGGCGCACGATATTGTCATGTGGCATAGGCAGGCATCTTT
>JAJZFK010000031.1 GCA_021805405.1 bacterium | reverse complement strand
GTGTTACCGAGAGGCGCAGCCAGAGCATCGGCCGCTCATGCGGCTGAAACATGTTGGAGACGCGATCCAGTGTCTCGGCAGCGCTTGCGGTGTGTACAGTGGCAAAAACCAGGTGGCCCGTCTCCGCAGCCTGCAGCGCAACGTTCATGGTCTCTATATCGCGCATCTCACCAATAAGGATGACGTCTGGTGCCTGGCGGAGTACATGTCGAAGCGCCATACCAAAGTTATCAGTATCGATACCGATCTCGCGCTGACTGACAATCGCCATCTTGTCCTTGTGCACAAATTCAATAGGATCTTCGATGGAAATAATGTTCACTCGTCGATTCTGATTGATCATGTCGATCATTGCGGCAAGCGTGGTAGTTTTGCCAGAGCCAGTTGGCCCTGTAACAAGCACGAGGCCATTACGGTGCGTGGTAAATTCCTTAACCTTGGGCGGAATTCCCAATTCATCAAGGGTTTTAATTCGGGTTGGTATGAGGCGGCAAACAGTGGCTACATGACCGCGCTGCATATAAACGTTCATTCGTATACGGAGCGACTCGCCAACCGAGAATGCGAGGTCCATTTCGTGGTGCTGTTCAAACTGAGCCTGCTGGCGGCCGTTCATTTTGTCGTAGCAGAGGTTCTTGACCTGCTCCGAGCTAATAACCGGAAAATCTGCAGGTGCGATATAACCGTTTAATCGAACAGCGGGACAGTTATCGGCCTTAAGGAACAGGTCGGATGCGTTCCTTTCGGCTGCCCATAATATCATCTCATCAAGTGTTGCAGTCATCTAGCTATCTCCTGATGTTGCGGCCAAAGCGATATTGGCTGTCAATCTGTAATGTACTATATTAACAGTTTGCGGAGGGCTGTGGTTCCCAAATGCAAGAAAATTCAGTCGTTAATTCCTACCGCTTGGCGCTCGTACAGATGGCCGCATCCGCTTTCGCGCAATTATTAATAGTACGACTCCTGTTACCAGCACGATAGCAAGGATTACCGCAGCAGCCACAAGCAGGCTACGTTGCGAGGTCGCATTACGTTTAATTGGCCGCATCACAGGCTGACTCACCCGTGTAACCGCGCTAATATCGGGCAACGGTCCTTTGTGATCGTGGATAACTACATCGTATCTAAGCGTTCCTTGGGCTACCGAAACAACGGCTGTAAGCGCCTTGAAAATCACGTGAAAGCTAGGAACCAACAGAGTTCTATTTGGCGTGGTAAAGTCTATTTCAATGTGGTTAAACCGTTGAAACGCCCGTAAATAAGCCATGACTTGTGGGTAACCGTTAACGTACTGCGGTGCGTTAAGTGCGAGGATTTGGGCAGCCGTAGTTACGGGGAATTCGCGAGGATTTGACGGATTGGCGCTAGCGTCACTCACCTGCAGATAGCTGCCTGGCGTCCAGTGGGCATCCTCAAACAACGTCTGAACGTCGTGCTGTACCTGAGTTCGCGTGACCCGGCTGTTGTATGCAATCGCCAATTCGGCACCGTTGCTACCGGCCATCACGAAAAGCACCACGTCTACCTTGCCCGCGCCGGCATCGTATTGCTTGTTGAGAGTGCCCGGTTTTGCAGCCGACCTGCCTAAGCTTACCACGATAAAAAACAGGGAGGTAAAAGTACACAAAAGCACTCGACGTACATATGTACTCGATTCTGAAAGCGCACACTTTATTCCTGCGCGGTTGGGTGTAATCATTCGAAGACAGTATACCAGACGCATTCAACCAGTTCGTTATCACAAACCAACCGTAAAGCCACAAATGCCTTGAAGATACTACCTCTTAGAAGTAGACAAATACATACTTATCGTTTCATAATGGCAAAGACTACACAAGAGTAAGGGGATTGGCTGTGAAGAAGGAATTCATAGTAGAGCGAAACGGTCGTGCGTTCTGTCTTTACGCCGGTCTGTTAGACGAGGCACATTCTCGCGGGCTGCACTCTATACATACCAGTCTTTTGCAGGCGCCTACCGAGCTTAACGACCATACCGCTATAGTTTCTGCCACAGTAGTGATAACCGATCCCCAAAGTGGCTCCAGTAGAACCTTTACGGGCTTAGGTGACGCGTCTCCGGATAACGTGAATCCCTCTATGCGTAACTCCCTCATACGCCTTGCGGAGACGCGGGCCAAGGCGAGGGCACTGCGTGATAGTATAAACGTGGGGGTTACCGCACTGGAGGAGCTGGCAGATCCTGACGCCGAATCTGGCGACTCCGTCGACAGGCGGCCGAAGGCGCGTGCTGCGTGTCCGCACTGCAAAGCATCCGACGGACGGCCAGGCAGACATCATCACCCCGATTGCCCGTTCCATACGCAAAATGCGGCAGGACGGCGGAGTTAAGGTGAACGTGGGACGGGCCGCAAGTAGTCGCTCAGCTTTTTAAACCCGGTGACGTAATGTTCAATGACTAAGCTATTACTCGTCGGTGTGCAACCACGTTGACGGCGTTCACCCGTCAGTACACCTTAAAGCCTCCGGTGTAGAGCCATAATGGCACACCAAGAGTTACGATTCAGCGGCCTTGGTTCACAAGGCCACCAGTTTGTTCAAATGTCATTTCCAGAGCTCGGTTCGGTTGTACGCGAGGAGCAATAGGTCGCTGAGCCAAGGGAGCGACTGGCTGTGCCCGCAAGTGGCAAGCTATCGGCCATTCGCAGGAAATTGTCGCTCCCACCTGTACCGGATGTGCCCACTCAAACCATGGAACGAGTCTCTGCAATTCCAACGAAGTCGACCGGACTATTCCGGTTCATGGTTGAGTTCCATCCATTATGGTAATATGCAATCGGTTACTCACACTTCCTTAGTGGCATCCAGCTTCTTGGCGGTGGATTCTGCAGGTTCTTAACTCGCTGTAACAGGTCATTTTGGTCGACAATCAACTACCACGCCATTATTTCCCACATTTTTAGGAAGGCCTGCTCCTAAATGATACGTTACGCATCAGTAGGTTATACAGTTCATAGACGCCCATAGTCTGGTTGACTTTCGTCGCAACACTAACGGCGCAATCATCGATGTAGGGATCAAGATGAAATTTACGTTCAGGAACTTGGGTCTTATCAAGAAAGCGGAGATGGAGCTAAAACCGCTTACCGTCATTATAGGGCCGAATAACGCTAACAAGACGTATATCGCATATTCAATTTATGGCTTGATGGACTGTTTGTCGCAGTTGTTTTCTAGGAGAGTATTTGCCAGACCATTTCGTGAACCAGGCGACAGCGTATATTGGAAGGCTAGTTTACAAGAACTTCGACTCGACCTACAATTGAGTGTGGCCACCGAACTTAACAGTTTCGAGCGCGATTTACCGGCTTTCTTCCAGGACTCCAGTGGGAGGCTTTTTGCCGACACCAAATACGGTGTTGAATTTTCGCAGGACGAGTTAAAATTTGCCATTACAGCCCTGTCGGGTAAGCCAATCGTTGGTTTCACTGGCACATATGACGCCATAGTTGACGAGGAGACAGTCACTCTCAGTCCGGTGTCAGGAGGTAAAACGCTTCCATTTCAGGGCACGAGCGATGAAACGTTCATTGATAAGCGGCTTGGAGTCGAGATGTTAACGAGCATTTCGCACGAATTATTCTCACGGCCCTACTTACTCCCGGCCGAGCGTAACGCATTAGTAATTACCTACAAGGTTCTTGCAAACCGGCGCTTAAAGCTGATGCTTGACGCACAGCGCAGGTTATTCACTGGCCGAAAAAAAACGGAGGAATCTACCCAACGTCAATTGGAGATATTTAGAGAAGCTGGCGAAGTTCGGTATCCACAGCCGGTTGAAGACTTTTTGGAGTTGCTGTTTGAAATAGAAAACAGCAATCCTGACGAAGGCAAACGGGAGATTAGACGAACTGTAAGGAGGCCCCCGGGTGACAGCACCCCCCAATCTCATATCGCTACGTTGGCAGATGAGATCGAGAGAAACATGCAAAACGGTAACAAGATCGGATTCCGACGTACTGCCCTAGGCGGTCGGGAGATCATGGTGGACGTTGGAAACGATTTGAATATCGATCTCTATAACGCATCCTCCTCCATCAAACAGCTCACTCCTCTGCTGCTTTACCTTAGGCACAGAGCATCCCCTAACGACCTGATCATCATAGACGAGCCAGAAATGAACCTCCATCCTGAGTCCCAAGCAAAACTATTAGAGATATTGGCAATGCTCGTAAACGCCAGAGTGAAGGTTCTGTTGACGACTCACAGCCCGTACATTATGGCTCACCTTAACAATCTAGTTCTCTTGGAAGAACCGAAAAAGACCAAAAGGAAGCGCAGGGCACAATCACTGTACCTACAAAACCCTGCTGCGTTTTTACAGATGTCTGCCGTAAGCGCGTACGAGATGCACGACGGCGAACTACACGATTTGAAGGACCCTGATTATGGCATTCGATGGGACACCTTCAGTGACGTGTCGGCTGAACTTCAACAGATATACTTTCAAATACATGAATGACTACAAAAAGTGAACAGTAAAAGACCGCGAACAAAACCTGAACGGCACTTATCTAACACGACTGTTAACCTCGGTGACCGTGGATTTAACTTCCTTGAGCAGCTGATCGCATTCTGTATTCTTGAGGATCCAGTTGTACCCAAGGAGAGCGGAATAAAGTTTCGTATTAGCCGAAAGGATGGTGAGGCGGGTGTTGTTATTCTCGCGAGGACTGATCAAGACGATTCCCCTTTGACAGGCGAAGGCGTCCGCCGTCCCGATTATTTGGCTGTATACCTGCATCACAATGGGTGCATTTGCACAATTATAGAAATGAAAGGAGGGGCAGGGTTGGTTCATGGTATCAAACAGATTAATTCGCTGGCAGACGTACTCAACCAGGAACTCAAGAAGCACCTTCCTCCGAACTTCCGTATGGGCATTCAGGGCATACTACTCTGCCCGTATAATTCCAATGTTCCTCATCTGGCGCTAAAAGCATCCACAACCCAGATAATGGTTGCCCAATACGACAAATGCGCGGAATTGTTCCCGTATATCTCCAAACTATTTCAGCCAAATGAAAGGTTTAAGATCGTACCCCGTCTGCCCGGCCCCCGCAGTACTATAGAGAGGCTCTTCTCAGCACACGGCGGCAAATGCCGAAAACGGGAAACTGCCGTTCCAGTTAATGACGGTAATGGTTTAAACATTATTTTTCCGCAAGGTAAGGATACCCCCGAAGTGACGCTTACTAATCATAGAACGCGATGCGTTTTCAGAGTGCGTGAAACCGGTTCCGAGTTCTTGGAGGCATTGAAAAAGGATATTAAAGCAAGCGGTTTACAGGATAAATTTGACGTACAGGAAGTTATCACCGAGGCTGGTGAGCAATCCGGCTAAATCTGTCCGCGTTTCTTACCGGTTGCAGCAAGTTAGGTTAATAGTAAACGGTATGTTGCTAATTTGTTTACTTAAATAAAATATAATCTAGTCGAAAGGCCTAAATTGAACGGCGTCGTAAATTTGCGTAGAAATGTAGCATCAGGCTCGCTAGAATTTTTTCAGCGCGAACGCATATGCCACAAGGAGAGGATCAACTCAGAACGCATACATTCACCTAAAGATAAATTGGATATCGGGTGCTTAATAAAGCAATTCGTACGATTTTGAGGCGGGAAGTGGAGGATAACGGGCTCGAACCGTTGACCTCTTCAATGCCATTGAAGCGCTCTCCCAGCTGAGCTAATCCCCCGCATCGGACGACGCCACAATGCTGCAACGCCGGAAGCAAGTATACATTGCCACATGCCCCATTGTCAAGGTAAATCGTCGTGAACAATGGTGACAACTGTAACTTCGCAATCACTGGCACCTCCGAGCGGGCCCACATTCCGCGTTGTACCGACGGGTAGTGACGGTCTTGGCGACACGACGGTTCATATACTTTTTTACCCCGCACAGCTAATGCGCTTTCACCAGGGATGCCTAAGAGATCCTTGGAAGAGCAATTTAGTGCAACGTTGAGGTGTGAACTATTTCACACCTTTACTGTGAAATAGTTCACATCTCGGAACGTGTTTACGATGGTTTGCTTATAATTCTTGCGTCTTATTGCGTCTTATTGCGTCTTCTTGCGTCTTGGCACGAATCGCGACAATTACAATTCGCAGGAACAAACCACCGCATAGAGGGGAGAATTAAGGTATGTTGAAACAGGTGCGACGCGTCATATATTGGACATGGCCCGCACTCACCAGCCTTGTGTTTCTTGGGATGCTCACCAGTACACGAGTGTCTTGCACAGGGTGTGCCAGTAACCATTAGCCTGACGCCAACCACCATTGCTGCAGGTGGGTCAATTACAGCGAACATGACCGTTTATCTGCCAGATTATGGTATTAACCTCACCGACAATGTCCTGACATGGCCATGACCGGATGGATCCTCAGATACATTCACCAACGGATCATCCAGGATGGGGCCAGGTCTATTTGAGCTGACAGAGACGGTTACTGCCGCATTTAACGAGGCTGCTGGCAACGGAGTCGCTGAATACACAGCTTCAGGAACAGACTTTTACGGAGACTGGTCGGCAACCGTCTTACAGGATTTCACTGTTTTACTTTAAGCGCAAGGATGAGCGGCCAATCCTAATGTTATACGGGGATTGGTCGCATCAATTGGGAGTAAGAATCATGATGAACCGTCGCATCCTGCTCGTTGCTGTGATGGCGGCTCTGCCCGTAACCCATGTTGCAGCCGGCGCCACCACGCCTGCGGCTGCACTTTCCAAATCGAGCACGGTCTCAATTACCACGCGGTGTATAAGCCTAAACGAGCTGCTTGCAAAACTCTCCACCCAAGCCCTGAAACTCTCTTGTGCTCCGGCTATCGCTCACCAGAAATTGCAGATACACCTTATTCACCAGCCAATTGGCCAGGTGTTGAAGGACCTCGCCCAACTCCTTGATGGAGCGTGGATACAAGGCAATGCTCCGCATTCCCTGTACTTCTACATGCGCAAAAGTGCAGTTCAAAGCGAGGATACCTGGTGGCAGCTGTTCTGGCGTGCCTTCAAGGCCGAGGAGGCAAAGAGGCCAGCACGGCTCCTCAGCGTGCTAAACAGTACGGCGCCAATTAACGCGCGTTTTTCGATTAATGGTCCTTCCCAAGACAGCGCGCGTATTCGTAGCGGGTTATGGCTAATGAAACACGGCCCAACATTGTTTAGAAATCTACCGCCAACTGTCAAGTTTGATTTGGTTAATGCCACCCTATCTCCTAACGATTTTGCACTCCTGCCATCGGGAATTGGTCGCGAGTCTACTGTAGACGTGGTTCCATT
>JAJZFK010000392.1 GCA_021805405.1 bacterium | reverse complement strand
GTCCTCGCAAGAGGCATAACCTTTGCCCACCCACCCGTGGCCGCATCTAGATCTGCGGCGATATCAAGCAACAGTAGAGCCTGTGTAAGGGCTTCCTCGCAGGTCATTTCATGGAACGGCTTCACCGTTTTCACAATGTAGTCGAATACTCCTCGTATTTGCATGGAACCACTGCCAGCGGCACCGAACTCGGTTGACTCGAACCGGGCACCCATGCCATCGTAAAAGAAGATACGCCCTTCGTTACTTTCTTTATCGAATGTAACAAGTATTGGTATGAAGCCGCCAATTCCTTGCAGCGCATCTGGAATACCGGCCTTAACCACGCGGGCCAATTCGGTTAGTTTGCCTTCAAGGCTCATAGGTTGCAGGTAGGTACGCTCAAACAGCTTAAACGATGTACGCAGGTACTTAACCACTTCCATGGCACGTGCAAAGGAGCCGCTTATAGCAAGTAGCGTGGTGTCATCGATTGCAAGAACCTTATCGGCGCGATCGTACATCACCGCAAAGTTGGCGGTTGCACGCCTGTCACCTACTGCAATGACGCCATCCTTGTATTTAACGGCAATGACCGTTGTACCATGAGTTTCTATGGTACCTGCGCCTGCGTGCGAATCGGCCGGACGCGTGGTGCTGACCTCCCGTGTAAACGGGTGCCCGCTCTGTTCAAGCAGCTTCCAGAGGCTTCCAGCAGCATCCATGGATGATTGCATGTTGTTACTGTCCACTCCGCTGCCGGTACCTGCGTGCGGCATCGGGGTCAACGCGTTGCATGCGCTTAAGCAGGTCGCTGGTGTCTGGTCGCTTCACATCTGGTTCAGATGGGCCACCACCGTCGCCTTCCTTGCGTACCGGGCTAACAGGTGCAACCGGTGCCTGTCGTCTCTCTTCACCACTTATTATCATTGCTCTCTCCCGTTCTGTCAGTTATTCTGACTGCTGCGGCGTAAAAGTTCAACTACCTGGTCAAGTGTCTCTGCCGATGAAAACTCGTCGTTCAGAACCTTCACATTCGCCTCTACCAGGGGATTCATGTCAAACAGCAGATCTTCCCCATTGTGGTGGAACACAATTCCGTTCCAACCTGTATTTTTCACGGCTGGCCCAAACCGCTTTATGATCAAACCGCGCAGATATGCCCTGGTATCTTCCGGCGCACAGCTTACCGCGGCGTCTACTCTACTATCCGTCACGAGTTTTCGCATAACACCGGCCTGCTCCAGTCCGTAGTAGAGTCCCTCATCGCGATCTACGTTGTGGTAGGCTAGATCCAGGCTCTGGATATGAGAGTCGTTCCAGGGTAAACCCTCATCCTGCCGAAACTCGTCTAACAGGGCGTATTTCGCAACCCAATCCACTCGGTCAGCCAGCTTCAGGAAGTCAGTTTCCAGCGTGTCTAGCACGGTGCGCCACTCTTTCAGTACCCAATCCGTTTCATCGTCGGCACCTGCAAATCTGTGCTCGGCTGCAGTAAGATACGCGCGCTGAATATCGAGAGCACGTATTGACGAACCGCCATCCTGCTCATATGCAAGCCGGAATGACAAATCGCGACTAATGTTTCGCGCCGTCCTTACAGGGTCTCGCAGTTTAATAGGCGACACCCAGCCGTCCTCCAGTAATCTCAATACCAGGACAGTTGTTCCCACCTTGAGGGCGGTTGCAACTTCGCTCATATTGGCGTCACCGCATATAACGTGCAACCTCCTGTACTTGCTTGGCGTGGCGTGCGGTTCGTCACGCGTATTTACCAGCGGACGGTTGTGCAGTGTATCAACGCTCGCCTCAACCGCCATGAAATCTGCTCGTTGTGACAACTGAAACCTGTCGGCATCGCTGCCAGAGGCGTTTTCCACACCTGCTTTACCCGCTCCTGCAAATACGCTGCGCGATGCGAAGAATGCAAGCAGACTGCCAATAAGCGTCGCAGTATCCACCTCACGCTTCATGAGGTAGCCCTCATGGGTACCATAGCTTGCACCGTGGAAATCGGTGTTGTTCTTGTATATGGTTACCTGCCGACCCGTAGATAGTGCACGAAGTTTCGCTGCCTCATGAACCACACGTTCCCCCGCCCTATCATGTGCCACCAGATCGAAGAGACGTCTACATTCTGGCGTTGCATATTCCGGATGGCCGTGGTCGTTGTAGAATCGAGCGCCATTCGCCAAAATGCGGTCGCTTCTCTCCTCCTCGTGCGAAAGGGTATGCCGTACTCCTGTATCGAACACTGCATCGTCTGGGTTCGTGTTAAGCGATTTGACGGTGAATCCACGCATATCCCTGCGCGCATCCTCACCTCGATAGTTCCAACCCTTCACCGCATCACCAGCATACCCACGCACTACTGCCATGGACTCGTTTACCCAGTCGGCAGCAGACAGCCCCTCTACCACAATTCCATACTCAGTTTCAATGCCTATTAATCTATCCATTGGTGGTT
Organism: bacterium; assembly: GCA_021805405.1. Classification (GTDB taxonomy): domain Bacteria; phylum Armatimonadota; class Chthonomonadetes; order Chthonomonadales; family Chthonomonadaceae; genus JAJZFK01. The sequence goes on along the minus strand of JAJZFK010000392.1, from coordinate 4,874 downwards.
ATATGATATTTCGTGACGTCTCGTTAACGGCCCTTCGTGCCTTCACAGGTTTCACTGTTGCAACGTTGTCGGGCTCATAATCCAGCAGCTTCAACCAATCCTCCTGAGAGTCACCCTTCGGGAATATCTCGTTCTCCTTGTATTCCACGCGGACGGCGGTCTGCAGGTCTTCGATACTGATACCCTCGTCCTCGGATTTCAGCTCAATTGAGCGCTTGATTGCAAAGTCCTTGGATCGCTCCACCACAGATTTGATAAGTGCACCGCTAATGAGGTCCTTCCAGTAGAGCTTCTCGGTACCACCGCTACGCAGGTAGACCTCAAGGAATTCAGTCTCTGCAACCCGCCTGTACACAAACTCTGTTATAGCGTCAAGCATCTCGTCCATTACGGCCGTGCAGTCTCCACGGTGCTTCTTTATGAGATTATGGTCAATTGGTACGTCGCTAAGATAGATCTTGAAGATATCACGGGTTGCGCGTCGATCTGGCCGTATTACCTTAACCTTTCGGTCTATTCGCTCTGGCCGCAGAATGGCTGGATCTATATAGTCTGGCCGATTAGATGTGAGCATAACCACAACATTTTCAAGCGAGACGAGTCCGTCCATTTCAGCACAGAACTGTGGAACGAGCGTATTGGAGATATTAAGATACCGTCCACTGCTTCTGGTTCTTAATAGTGACTCCGCTTCATCAATAAAGATGAACACCAATCTTCCCTCGCGCGCTTTTTCACGGGCCTGGTTAAAAATATCGCGGACCTGTCGCTCAGACTCGCCTAGCCACATATTGAGTATCTTGGGCCCGTTAATGTACATGAAGTACTCTGTAACATCTTTGCCGGTTCGTTCGCGATACTCCTGTGTGAGGTTGTAAGCTGTTGCTTTGCCGATCAACGTTTTTCCGCAGCCCGGAGGTCCAAAAAGCAGTATGCCCTTAAGCGGTCGCTTGCCGAAGCGGGCGAACAGCTCGGGATGAAGAAGCGGCAGCTCTATGGCATCGCGTATTACCGAAATCGCCTCGTCCTGCCCGCCAATCTTGCTCCAGGGAAGTACAGGGACCTCCTCAAGGTAGTAGTCTGAGGCTTCCTTTGCAGGAAAATATTCCAGCGCGACCTTAAAATTCGGCTCCATCCTTACCTCGGCACCAGCCTTGAGCGCTTCGTCTTTAAGCGCTTCACCGCGATAGACCACGCGAGACTGCGTACCCTGGGAGTCGAGAGAGACACGAAGCCTGCCATCCTCCAGCACTTCGGCAATCTTTACTATGGGGCCACCTTCTGCACACCCCAAATCCCCAATTACTGCGAATGCCTCATTTACCTTTACCTGCGTACCGGCTTTAAGGCCAACATTCTCCATGCGGGGGTCGACGTTCGCTATATATTCCTGATCACCAAGCGCGATTCGCACGGTTTGAGGCTGTTCCTCTGGTTCGGCAAGCAATAGAGACTTCCGCCGCGCCTTCGGTTTAGGAGGATCGGCTTTTCCAAGGTACACTGCAATTTTGTTAGCTGGCGCAGTAAGCTTGTTATACGCCTCCTCAAACTCGGCAATAACTTTGCGGGCCTCGTCCATCATGGCCTCATCCGTCTCTACCTGCTCGCGTAGCGTGAGCAGGTAGCCCAGACGCGCATCATTACGGGGGGTCATACGAATTACTTCGTCTAAAATCCAGAGTGCTCGCAGCTGCAATTCTGGTTGAGCATCATTTTGAGATGCATTTAGTTCGCCAGCATCATCATCGTTGGAAGAGCGGTTGTCTCTGTCACGTTTCATGAGAATCTCCTTTCGGACGCACGGGGAACTAACTCATTGTAGCGCAGGTAGCAGGATGATTCCAATGAAATCTCCCAATCTAACGCAATTTCACTAGTCAATACACTTCAAATATTCTGGGCAACTCGTCGAGCGCTTTAACAGGACGTACCTAACAAAAGATGCGTTCCAGGTTTCGGCAAGCAGCATCATAACCATTATACGCTAAGGCTTCCGCTGAAGTTTCTTGCCATAGGAGCCCAAACTGCGCCCACTGATAACCCATCAATTGGCGCGGTTAGTTGCGCCGAATGGTTAGAACCCAATCCGCTGACGTTGGTGTACTAAAATGGTGGACCATTCCACCGTTAAGTACCTCTGGCGAAGTGACATCCCCAGTTTCTGGCGAAATCCATTCAACATGAAGCGTCCCTGTGGCTTCTAGAAGATCCAGGTCAACCGTACCACCCTGTTTAAAGTAGACAAGATAGTTGAAACCGGGATTTGAAAGCACCCAGATACTATCGCTGCTTGAGGTCTTTATGAGATCGTTGTGAGGTGCCAGCCGACTGTAATCCATGCTGTCCAGTATCTGACCAGCAATCGCTACCTGCAGTGCTGTAGGTGAGCTTGCAATGTCACTACCCCACAGTGCCGGTGATAGCGCTACATAGGTTCCACCGGTAGTCATTGCCTGCCACAAGCGGTGACGGGCACTGCTTACAGTTAGGGCGGAGGTGGGATCGAGCACTGTTACAGGTTTATTAAGTGACGCACTAGCAGGTATCGTCATTAAATCCTTAGTCATCACTGTGATCGTAGTGAGTGGCAATACATCCTGCAATTTGGGCGCGCTTTGCGCAAGTACTATTGCTTTCTGCGCGGCAAGCTGCGATGCTGCCGTACTTGGCCACAATTCCATACCTGCGGGGCTCTGAATGTAGGCAGATCCCGTTGACGTATCGGTTGCTCCGCTGCTAATAACGATAGGCTGTGCGGTCGCACCACCAGCGGGCAGTACGCGGGTAACAATGTGCCCATCTGGATCCTGCTTTTTGGTAAGCGCCAGAAGGTCAGCAATAAGCTTGACGCCGCGTGTTGAATTCGCAACTGACGCATCACTCGTGTCCAGAATGTTCCAGCAAATATTCATGCTGCTGTAACGGGCCAGCATATAGCTCCATAGCCGTTCAATCTGTTCGTCAGTAAACGTGGCGAGCATCTGATTGCTCAGCACCCCAAGACCGACGTCTGGTATGATATGGAGGTCGGTACAAAGTTCAATGCGCTTATCAAGAAAGTGGAAGAACTCGGGGTTAATTCTATCGGGGTCGAAGTTAACGAACGGCGCGCCGCCCTCGTTAACCTCGGTGTGCGCGGCAAACGCGGGCATGTCGATTACCCAGTTGTCCACAAGCCTGTTAAAACCCATTTTGGCGAGCAGTTTAAGCTGCTGTTTTGTCTCTTCAAACGCCATGAGGCTCGAGGAAGCCGGGCTTTCTACACTGGAACCAGTGCCAGATGAAACTGGGCTGGTTGCTACAAACGAGCAGACGTTTAGTGGCACAGCCACAGGGAGAAACGAGGAGCCATCGGTAAACGCATAGCGTGCCATACCGGCCGAGTCTGCAGTGACGAAGCCGGGATTTGCCGAAGTGGGCGATATACATCGGAATTCGCCGCTTTCACCATTTAGCCCGGCGTCGGCTGAGTGTGTCGTCCACTTCCACGTTCCAGTCATGTTAGGTGAAATCGCAAGCCGCCACTTCGTGCCACCACGCCAATACCCTGGCACCACAATGTAGGAACCATCTGGTCGTTCTAGCTCTGCGCTAAGGCTTAGATCAACATAGGGATTTCCGCCGGACGTAGTCGCGTTGAGGTCTACGATGTAAGGACGGTACAGGCCCACACGCGGACGCGGCAGTTGGACTGTATTTCCCTGCCCTACCGGCATCGACCCTATTGCGCTCGTAAACGTTACATCGGTTGGATAATCAACCGTGACCAGTTTGGTGTCATCTAGGTCAATTGCATAGCCATGGCGGGTATTCGAGTAGAGAATGAGGTAGTAAGCGTGCCCAGCAGGATCGCTTGCAATGGCATGCAGTTCCTGCCAGCCCTGAGAGCGCCAACCATTAGCCGGATTAACGTTTACCTCTACGAGTGGCGAAACGTCGAGTTTACCTAGCTGAAAGCTTTTGGTGCCATCATGCGCTGTTAGTGCAGCAAGAGTGCCACCCTGCCGCGTCCAGTCTGCAAAATTAAAGTTGCCACCAGAATATTTAAGTGGTGGCTGCAGCGGCGATTTGGCAAGAACAGGCCCCGGTGCCAGCCTAGACGGATCGAACTGGTAACTACCCTGAAAGTCGTAGCTCGTTATCTGGTTGCTGCTGTAATCATAGATCCAGCAGAAGAATGAGCTGCCCTTATCATTCAAATAGCACCACACGATGCTAAACGTATCACCGCTTTTCGCCAGGAACCATGCCAGGTGGCTGGCATAACCCGCCGGGCCCGCCTGGGAGTAGAGGTATGATAGGCTGAAGTCGCGTTCCTCACGCAGGTTAAACGATCGTCGGACCAGGGTACCAGTGCTGCCGTTCCACGTAATGGAATACGGACCACTTTCACCATGCATTGAATTCTGAGCGATCGCTGTGCGGCTCATAACAGCGAGAAACACTAGCGCAACAGCAGCAACAGCACAACGCATAAATCTCATGGCATGGAACCTCTGGCAATTCAGCAATATGTCTATCGAAGTTATTAGACGCGTGACGGCCGCTCTGGTTTCTTAAACCTGCCACATTTAGCACATAAACAGCCGCCACAAGAATTATTCTTGTAGCGGCTGTAACAATAGTCAACGGTAAGCGGTGGATTACCAGCCTCTAGACGCCATGAGCTGCGTGTCGTCCAGCTTACGAACGTCCAGGCTGGGCATGGCATCGCCCAACCCTGCAGAAATCTCGGCGAGTTTATCGAAATCCTTGTAGTAGGTCACTGCCGCAACAATTGCCTCAGCGCGCTCGCTGGGATCGGATGACTTAAAGATACCGCTGCCTACGAATACGCTCTCCGCGCCAAGCATCATCATCAAAGCCGCGTCGGC
>JAJZFK010000491.1 GCA_021805405.1 bacterium | reverse complement strand
CTATACCCGCAGTGGTGACGATTAGGTGTTTATTGTGCGGGAGTAGTTTAGCAACGGAAAAGGCCCGGATGCTCGTGGGCGGTACGCTGCAAGATGGACCCTAGCTACAACGTCCAACTAACAAAGAGCGACAACGCCTTTCCATATGGTGTGGTGATGATCTCACACTAGTGTGGCATGTTCTCTTCTCCAGTGGCGCATACGGTTAATAGTGGAGCGGTAACGAAGCGGTGTGGGCAAAACCCGGGCCATGCAGCAATGACCTTTTTACAGCCCCTAACGAACATGCGCCCCGCAGCAGGTAATGGAAGCCGCAGCGGGGCACTGGCTAAATAGAACGCGAGGGGTTAGTTATCGCTGTTCGCTGCGTTTTGAATGTCGATTATACCTTCTCCAAGTAGCCCTGCGAACAGTGGATTCTGATCGCCTACGCCGTTTGCAGTGTCACAAATGCGATGGATGACATCGCTTGCGCTCAAGCCCGAAACATTGGAAAGAATATCAGCTGCTTCGGCGGTAACGAACGGCGACGAGAATGAAGTTCCGGACCAGTTTGCGTAGCCGCCATTCCAGTAGGTGCTTCTAATACCTACACCAGGCGCACAGACGCAAATTGAATCTCCAAAGTTAGACCAGGTTGCCTTCACGTTATTCTGGTCTAGCGAGGCCACCGAAACGACGGTTGGTAGTGAAGCAGGGTAGTGGGGTGCCTGCGTGTTCGCATTCCCAGCGGCTGCAACCACCACCACGCCAGCATTGTGCGCATCTTCAATAGCGTCCTCTAGCGCATCGCTGTATGTGTCCGTGCCCAAACTGAGATTAATTACGTTAGCGCCATGGTGTATTGCGTATTCAATGCCCTTTACTACGGTCATGACTGTTCCTGTGCCATCTCCGTTAAGTACGCGTACAGGCATGATCTGAGCACCAGGTGCAAACTCCGCAATAATGCCCGCGACCATTGTGCCGTGCCCCACGGCATCGTTGACTAGGCCATCCGGAAGGTCCTCCGGAGGTGCCAGAGGATTGATCATATTTGCACCTGCTATTAAGTGTCCTTGCAGCGCAGGATGCTCAAGGTCAACTCCGCTATCAACAACTGCGACTATTTGCCCCATCCCGGGACTATTGCTATCGGTTGGGAATGCATCAACCTGGGATAGCACGGTGGGGTCAACATACGCTCCTGGCGATCCACCTGCATCAAACGCAATGTGAATTTGAGCCCCATATGAGCTCTTGGTTCCCACAACGGCATCCGCTTCCGCCGAAAGAACGCCGACGCTTGTTCCTGCAAGCAATGTGAACGCAGAAGGTGTCGTGTTCGCGGGGACGGCAAGTGTACAGATTGTTCCTCCATCTGCAATGTCAGTTACAGTCGTTCCTAGCTCAGCGGCTACTGCCGCTGCGGTGGTTCCAGGCTGCAACGCGATGACAATGGATTCGCCAGGCTCCGCTTGCGCGCTTGCGGGTGTTACCTGCATGAAGAGCAGCGATGATATGGTTAATACAGCAGCGATTTTTACTGCAAATGACAGGGTGGTTACTACCTTGAATTTGCTTGGCATAACGAATCTCCTTAGCATTACCGTCCGCCCACTATTATAAACGGTGCCCAAAAGTACGGGTTCTTCTCGACTTCGTATGTCTCAAGTTGTGCCAGCCGTAGAGCAGCGGGAGCGGCCAAGCCGGCACATAAATGAGTGTAAAAGCGCAGCATCACTGAGGCGGTCGTCCGGTCATCGGCGGGCCAAAGGCTAGCTGCAACGTTGTTAGCACCTGCAATTAGGAAGCCGCGCGTTAGTCCCATTAGCTCGTCGCCGGGTGCAACCCCTACCGTACCCGTGCTGCACGCTGAAAGCGTGACGAGCTTGCAACCGAGTTGCATATCGTAGATATCACGAGCGGTGAGCCAGCCGTCTGCGAGGCGAAGGCCCGAGAAGAGCGGGTTATCATTCCGGAATTCTGCATGTGCTGCGATGTGAATAAATGCTGCCGATGACGCCAGGCACCTAAATTCGGCTACGGTAGCGAATCGATCCTGGCGAAGCAAAGCGCCAGGCAATAGCCGGGACACTTGGAGACTCTCCTGGATGACGTTTTCGTAGCCTGTTCCAGGAACACCAAACACCACGGAAGTATCCGCTGCATCGGGAGTGCTTCCCGCTGTCGATCGGGTTTGTACTGCATGCCACACGGAACAGCTAGGGGCATATACGAACTCATGGTCGACTAGAGCAGGCCCGTTGGGTCCTAGAAAGGCGTGAAACGGCAGGCCGTGTAGAGCTCCGTGCGGAACGATGATGATTCGCTTGGTGTTAAGGAGGGGAAGTAGAGGTGCCAACAACATGTCGTACAGGTTGGAGAGTGTACTACTTACACCGGCAGCTATGTGCAGCGCAATCATCTTCACGTAGTCGCTATTAGCACCGTATCGCTGGAGGTGGAAGCGTAGCCGTTGGGCTGCTTTCGCTGCAGACTGGCAGTCTACGACGTTCTGAATAACCCGAAGAGATTTGCGGGTTACGATGAACGCGCAAATACCCTCATCCAGCGCACAAAACTCCAGCAGAGTCTCGTCGTTGGCCAAGGCACTCTGCATCCGCTCTAGTGATGCGAGACTACTTGTTTCTGCGGATGCGCCCGGTGCAGTGGAAGCTGCAACCTGGTATGCGTGTTCAAGTTTGGAATACTCGCGCTCCAGTGCAACGAGGCTCTCGGCGGAAATGGCACCGGGGGACCGAAGGCGGCTCTCCGTATGGAGAACGCCGCCAAAGAAGTATTCGCGGCTTAACTGCTCACGAAGCTGCTGTAATTTCGAGCGAAGTTCGGCTATTGCTGGTTTTTCGAGGATTGCTTTCGCTGTGACATGATTGGATATTACTCCTTCTAACAGCACGCGGGATCGACTTTTTTCAACATATTCCAGAGCACGCTCGACATCGTTTTCACCGTTGCGATCAAGCAGACATTGCACTAGATCGGTGTAAATTACTTCTTTACCATCGATATACGAGATGTGGAAGTCTTCTGGAATTATCTTTGTTCGCGTGCCTTCGAGCGCTTCAACGGCGTTTACCAGGTGACTCATTGCAATTTCGTCGTCGCCGTTTAAGCGGAAGTACTTTGCCAGAGCATATTCCGCCCTACATTCCAGCCATCCTCGGCCAAAGAAACGCGCTCTTCCGGCAATAGCTCTCATCTGTCGGGTAGCATCATCGTTGAGTGCAAGACGTAGGTCTGCTAGCAAAAAGCTGGCTTCTGCGGCCCAGCCAGGTAATCCTGTCTGTTTAAATGCCCTGCTTGACCGCCGTGCCGCCTGAGCTGCCGCGCGGATATCTCCCATACTGCGAAATATCCACGCACGAATGAGTGCGCAATGTGCCAGTTGAACTCGGTTTCGGCTAGCATGAAAATAAACTTCGGCGCAATCTAGCTCCCCCGCCGCCCGTTCAATGTTGTGCATCTTATGGTGAACAGAAGCGGCAATAAGGTGCACTCGACCGCGGTCGTAACCTGCACTAACCAGGTCAAGTTGTTGTAGGGCGCGTTCGCAACTCTGTAGTGCCTCGGGATAAAGATTGAGCGACAAGTACGCGCCTGCCGCATCGATATTGCAGCGGGCTGCCTCGTGCGGCCGTTCACAGCGATCGAAGACGCTGGCAGCGGAGATGAAACACGTGAGTGCTTGGGAGTAGTGTCCAGAAACGTACTCTAAATAACCCAGGTTTGTATCGACAACGGCCACGTGTATTTCATCATCTAATGAGGCGTATAGCTCACGTGCTGTGGAATAGCGTGAGAGGGATTCGGTTATGCGGTCCAGGTGAGTAAGCGAATTAGCGATGTTGGTGTGCAGTGCGGCTGCGATAACAGCATTAACCTCGCTTCCAAACAGCTCCTCTGCCTTCTGGTAAGTAGTAAGGGCAGGTTCGTATAGATCTTTGCGAAAATAGATATTGCCCAAATTTACAAGAGCGCGTGCTGCATCGGCAGGTGAGCCAAGCACCTGAAGTTCGTCCGCTAGTTGTACGCCAAGCGCCTCACCCTCACTGTGTCGATCTAATACAGCAAGTGAATCAATGCAACCTACCAGCACCGTAAGGCTCAGGAGGTTATCGCCCGCTGTTGCTGCCCGGTGTGATGCCTCCCGTAGAACATTCAGTGCTTCGTTGTGGCGGCCAAGTGCACGCAACGCCTGGCCCTGCACGCGCAAAGCCGTTGCCGAGTTGTGCACCTCGTTGCGCATGGTGGCTACTGCCGCTGCTAACTGTGCCAATCTGTCCGATACTGCCGGTGCGTGATTCAGGGAAGCGCGCGCCCGGCAAATAAGTTCGGCAAATGCGTTAGGGTCATCGGCTATTTTGGCTTCCAGGTTGTTGCTGTGGTCGTCGGAAGAACTGCACAGCCAATCGGTAAGGTACTGGTCAATATCACCACCGTGCAAAGTGCTCATAGATTGTCTCCCACTTGCACGTTTTGTACTTGCACAGTGCAACTGTCAAATTCTAGTCGCAATTCGTAGTGACCAGGCGCAATATCCGCAACGTAAAATTCAAGGCTGTTCCAGTTTACGGCCGTAATTGTGCCCGATTTCTCGATTAACACTGCGCGGTCAATTACCAGGCTGGATGAAGACTCAGGAGGAATCATGACACCTATCAATGACCATTTGCCCGCGGGCTGGCGCTCCATACCTAGTTCTACAAAATGGTCCTCTGTGCGGTACACCTGTTGAATGGATGCCGCAGCGCCACGTACGCCTACCATAGCGGGTCGTAGTCGACTATCGAAGATCATGCTTGCGGTGAACACTTTGCGCGGAGCCGCAACCTGACGGGGCCTTGCAGTAGTAAAGATCGCTTTCGCCTGCAAAATGGCCTGGGCTGGCGCGGATACTGTGGATGTGCCTGCTGCAACAATATCGTGCAGTGCCTCAACCCACCAACTGTGCAGTTCGTTGCAAGATTTGCAACCTCCTGCCAGATGTATTTCTACTGATGCATGCGCAGGGGGGCTAAGCTTTCCCTCTAGGTAATCTAGTACCTGTAACTGTGTGAGATGCTTTTGTGGCATAGCTATTCAGCTTTCTGATAGAGCGATTGTTAGGTAGTACAGCTATTCAATGCCAAACAAACCGACTTACACAGTGATGAATGTCGGCCTTAGCTGGAAAAATACTCATCGTATCCCATTTTGTGCAGGATTTTTTTTAACTTTTCCAGGCAGCGTGCTCGCGTAGGGCCAATACTTCCTGCAGGAATCGATAACTGCTCTGTAAGTTCTGCATAGGTTAATGGGGGATTTCTCATGTACAGAAGGTTTACAATCTGTTGGCACTGGGGCGACAACTGCTCGATTGCGCGAGCAAGCAGTGTTTGGCGTTCCGCTTCAAGCATCTCAACATCGAGCGCTTCACCATTGGAACCGACTTCCTGTACTGCGCAGTCGTCTAATGACAGGGTCACCGCACCACCACCTCGGCGAACGGCATTGACGGTTCGCATATGTCTGCATACCTGCTGCCTTGTAACTGACGCAAGCCACGAGGAAAGGCGCGTGGTGTCCTGAAGAGAATCGAGGTGACGAAACCAACTAAGGCAAACACCTTGGAAGACATCATCCGCATCATTTCGATCTAGGCCGCACCGCAAAATTACTGTATAAATGAATCGTTGGTATCGGTCTATCAACTCTTCCCATGCGCGCTGGTTGCCATTAAGGCATTCAGTAACCAGGCGGCTATCAGATTTCAACAATGTCTCCTGAACAGGTTAAATGAGTAGGCAACTGTAATTACCCTACGATGATCAACAATGACCGCGCAGTATTTTTATTAGAATACGTATGCAACCGAAATGTTCCACGCACATCGAAAGTGGTTCGCAACATCAGGGGGTGTATGTTGCGACCAGAACTTTGAGGTCACTTATTGCTAATTGTCTTAGAACCGACTAAATAATACTTGCGGTTCATCGACAACAGTATACACCATTCTGCATTGTTTCAGTTCCAATTGCAAGGCCACGAGCGCCTATGTTCACCTACTGTATTCAGCTCCGGCTCAGCTAATGCGGCTAGCACAGCAATATATACGCTGCCTTGCCAATTTTTATGACATTTGTATTATCTCCAAACGCATGGGCTTCTCATAAACATCGTCCTACGTAGTCAGCTTCTGCAAGATAGTTTGTCTGTTTCAGGAGAAATTTGTCAAATGATAGTCAGCAATTCGGTTGCACCCGGCATTACGTCTGCTCAAAATAGTGACCGTAGGCATTTGCGCGTAGCCCTCTATTCGTCGGGCGTGGTTGGTTTGGGGCACATGCGCCGTAGCCTGCTTATTGCAGAAGCAATGAGCAAGTCACCTCTAGAGCCAGTAATTCTGATGCTTGCAGATGCCCGGCAAGCTGGGTCATTTGCAATGCCAGCCAGTATGGATTGCATTACGTTGCCTGCTATTATGAAAAACCCCGATGGCTCGTTCCTTCCCAGGTACCTATCGGTAACCACCGCAAGCGTTTTGCAGATAAGAAGCCAGATGCTGCTTAGTGTGGTGGAGGCATTTCAACCGGATATTCTCGTTGTAGATAATGTTCCGCACGGTGTATTAGGCGAACTTGAGGTAGTGCTCGCGCATTTGAGAGCAGTAGGAAACACCCGCGTAGTTTTGGGAATGCGCGACGTGCTTGATGACGCCGAGTCGGTAAAAATCGAGTGGGCAAAACTGGATAACCAGTCGTTCATTGTAAATAATTACGACGAGGTGTGGGTGTACGGTGACCGCATGCTTAATGACGTAGTTCATGAGTACGAATTTTGTGATGAGCTTGCAGCCAAGATACGTTACACCGGTTACCTGGATCAATCGGCAAGAATACACTGTACTCCAGATGACGAAATGGTAGACCTCAACGCACACGAGCTTTGCCCGGGTAACTACAATTTGTGCCTTGTTGGCGGTGGCCAGGATGGTGCCGCGCTCGCACATGCCTTCGCTGGAGCTAGCATGCCCAGGGGCCAACTGGGATTAGTGGTGGCCGGCCCGTTCATGCCAGAGCCACATAGGGTGCGTCTTCACCAGATCGCTGCCGGTAACAGGGCGATAAGAGTGATGGATTTTGCTAAGGAACCTACCATTCTACTGAAGCATGCACGCAGTGTAGTTGCCATGGGAGGCTATAACACCACCATGGAGGTGCTCTCGTTTAAAAAGCGAGCACTGCTGGTGCCACGGGTTAAGCCGCGTAGCGAGCAGATGGTGCGCGCCGAACGCCTGCGCGACATGGGTTTGGTAAGCGTGCTGCATCCAGACCGAGCCAGCTCCAGTGCAATCACTTCGTGGCTCAATT
>JAJZFK010000110.1 GCA_021805405.1 bacterium | reverse complement strand
GAAAGGGAAAGCTGTTTCTCAGCCCGCCTTCTTTCGATGGTTTTGATGGTGGGGCCGGTTCCCGCTACCAGGCAAAGCGCGAAATCACCTCATTCTGGTACCCAACCTGGCTCGCACAGCCTGCCGCCATGGTACCCGGGAGCAAGCTTATTGATGCTCCGCCGCATAACCTTTCTGTCGAAGATGTATTGAAGCAGGCTGCGGATTACGACCTGGTGATTATGCACACCAGCACACCTTCGCTCGCAAACGACGTTGAATGTGCACGAAGGCTTAAGGAGCAGAAGCCATCCATCAAGGTAGGTTTCATTGGCGCTCACGTTGCAGTACTTCCCGAGCAAACTTTGGCTGACAATCCAATAATCGACTTCGTTTGTAGGCATGAGTTCGACTATACGTGCCGTGAATTAGCTGAGGATCGCCCCTGGAATGAGATTGCAGGTCTCTCGTGGCGTGACAACAACGGTGAGCTTCAGCGAACTGCAGACCGGTCTCTTATTGAGAATTGGGACGAAATGCCCACCGTCTTTCCTACGTACGAAGCCAACCTCGACATAACGAAGTATTTCATCGGTTATCTGTTGCACCCTTATGTCAGCTTTTACACCGGCCGTGGATGCCCTGCCAAGTGTACATTCTGCTTATGGCCGCAAACCATTGGCGGGCACGCTTATCGCACCAAGAGCCCTGAGGCAGTTGGCCGCGAAATGGAGATTGCAAAATCCATTTGGGGCAGCAAGGTGCGCGAGTATATGTTTGATGACGATACCTTCACCATCAATGAGCAGCGCGCTATTGAGATAAGCAAGCACATGAAGCGGCTTAACCTCACCTGGAGCTGCAATGCACGCGCTCACGTTAAATACGACACACTGAAAGAACTGCGCGACAACGGCCTTCGCCTTCTACTGGTAGGCTTCGAGAGCGGAAACCAGCAGATACTTAACCGCATAAAGAAGGGTATCAAACTGGAGATGGCGCGCGAGTTTATGCAAAACTGCAAAAAGCTTGGCATCAAGGTTCATGGTACTTTCATCATCGGTCTTCCTGTTGAGACGCCGGAAACTGTTGAAGAGACAATAAGATTTGCCAAGGAACTTGACCCACATACCATTCAGGTCTCAATTGCAGCGCCATATCCAGGCACAGAACTGTACGATCAGGCTATGGCAAATAACTGGTTCTCACGTGAGGCACTCATTTCTGGTAGTGGCATTCAGGTTTCTTCCCTTCAGTATGAAAATATGTCGCCAGCCCAAATTGAGGATGCCGTTGAACGGATGTACCGACAGTTCTACTTCCGGCCCGGCAAAATTGGTTCAATCGTTGCGGAGATGCTTGGTGACCGCCAGATGATGGTGCGTCGCCTTCGCGAAGGTGGGGAATTCTTCGGGTACCTTCGTGAGCGTAAGGAACAGGTACGATTGCGCCGCAGTGAAGCGGCCGCAGTTTAATCGCCTACCATGCAACGGCTGTTCCTTTCGCTTGACATTGGTACGTCATCCGCCCGCACTATTATTTGGGATGGCGCAGGAACAGCAGTTGCGGGCTCGGTTGCACAACACGAATACAGAATGACGACAACCGCCGATGGCGGGGTTGAGATGGATTGCAGCCTACTACTCCAATCTATAGAGGAGTGCATAGATCGCTCCCTCAACTCCTTAAAGCCCGGCGGTTTTGTTGTGGGTGCAGTTGGAATATCCACCTACTGGCACTCAATGCTGGGTCTGGATGAGAACGGTTGCGCCATAACTCCCATCTATAACTGGGCTGATACCCGCCCTGCCCAGGATGCCAAAACACTTCAATCACTTCTTGATGCACAGGATGTTTACCAAAGAACGGGCTGCGTTATTCACCCCTCCTATTACCCAGCACGACTTCATTGGCTGCAGCGCACACAACCGGATGTTTTTAATCGGGTAAAGCTGTGGGTATCGCCCGGCGAGTTCCTGCTTTCCAAATGGCTCGGCGGCGATACGATTAAAACTTCGCTTTCCATGGCTTCAGGCACTGGCCTATTTAATCAGGTGCTGGCCGCGTGGGACGTCCAACTCTTACAGCGACTTCAAATTGATCCCTCATCACTGCCTCAAATTAATCATAACGCCATCGCGTCACAGGGCCTAACGGCGGATTATGCGAATCGCTGGCCCTCCCTAGCCAACACGCCCTTCTGTGGTGCAGTGGGAGATGGTGCTTGCGGCAATATGGGAAGTGGCTGCAGCACCCCGGACCGCATGGCGTTAAACATGGGAACATCGGGTGCCTTGCGTGTTGTATGGCCAGCCTCAACGGCGGCGCCAATTGACAGAGATACGCAGGGCCTCTGGAACTATCATGTAGATGGCAGTCGCAGGATTACAGGTGCGGCATTTAGCGATGGCGGAGTCGTCTATCAGTGGATGCGCCGTACGCTCCAGCTGCCAGATGTCGCCGCCCTGGAATCCGAGATCTCGCGGCGACAGCCAGGTGACCATGGCCTCTGTTTTTTGCCGTTTCTAGCGGGTGAGCGAAGTATGGGCTGGAATACTGAGGCGCGCGGTGCCGTGTTAGGTATGAACCTGGATACCGACCCCATTTCCATTCTGCACGCTTCATTAGAGGCTGTTGCGCTGCGATTCAGTTTAGCAGCTACGAAGCTTCACACTATTTTTCCTGCCGCTGGCAGTGTAATAGCATCCGGAGGCGCACTCGCCCATTCTCCTGCCTGGGCCCAGATGTTTGCCGACAGTATGAATCTTCCCATTACCCTGGCCGGCGAGGCAGAAGCAAGCAGCCGAGGTGCAGCGCTCATAGCTATGGAGGCTGCGGGCGAAATCAAATCTGTTACAGACCTGCCCTTTGCAACAGGCGTTACCTACTATCCAGATAATGAAAAGGTGACGTGCTACAAGCAGCTACTCGAACAGCAGCAGGCAGCCTATCACGCTGTTTTTACTCCACAAAGCTAAAACATGCCAACAACTTGTTGCAATCCACGCGGGTATCCGTAGCACACAGTCTTACCGCCATCAAGTGGTTTGATTGCACGAACGCCTTCACAATAGTATCTTCAGAACCCTGCAGGGTATATTGTTTTAACTTGCTTATAGTTGTCGCAGAATTTTTTCGCTCCTGTTCGTATATTCTAAAACTGATTAGGTTATTCTAATAGTGTGCAACGCGAAAGTTTGTATGTGTTAAGCAACTAGTGTACGACAGGACATGAGGAGACAATTCTATGCAGTGGCTGTCAGAAATCTGTGTAAGGCGCCCCGTCTTCGCGACGGTAATCGTCCTCAGCCTGGTAGTGATAGGCTTTTTCAGCTATACCCGGCTTGGCGTAGACCAGTTCCCCAAAGTAGACTTCCCTATTGTCACTGTCACGGTTAATGAGGATGGAGCTTCACCAGAAGAGATTGAAAACAACGTAGTTGACCCTATCGAGGAATCGGTCAACACCGTAAGTGGTATCGATACACTGGCTTCCTACTCCTACGAAGGTCTCGGTCAGGTCATCATCACCTTCCACCTTAGCAAGGACATAAATGTTGCAGTAGACGAAGTGCGGTCGAAGGTGAACGAGATCCTCCCGCAGCTTCCAGCAGACGTTAAGCCGCCTGTTATTGACAAGGTCGACCCAGATGCCGCACCTATCATGCAGATCGCTCTAAGTGGCCCGGGTGGAATTCGCGCTATTTCTACCTATGCCGATCAGGTACTTCGACGACAGATCGAGTCGATCACGGGAGTTGGACAGGTTACCCTTCTGGGTGCGCGCAAACGCCAGATAAACATCTACCTCGATCCAAACAAACTGCGAAAGTACAATCTTACGGCAATTGACGTAAGTAATGCTCTACAGACCGAGAACCTTGAGGCACCTG
Source organism: bacterium (assembly GCA_021805405.1). Classification (GTDB taxonomy): domain Bacteria; phylum Armatimonadota; class Chthonomonadetes; order Chthonomonadales; family Chthonomonadaceae; genus JAJZFK01. Next base: position 3,505 of record JAJZFK010000110.1, on the reverse strand, counting down.
GTGGGCAGGTAGATGAGGGCACCACAAAACTTACACTGCAGATATACGGCCGTGTAACGCATGTTGCCCAGTTTAATGATATCGTAATTGCCCACAAGAATGGTGCATTCATCCACATTTCAGACGTTGGCGTAGTTCACGATGGAATGGAAGAAGAGAAAACCAGCGCGGATGTAAGTGGAGCACCAACCGTTCTCCTTTCCATACGCAAGCAGTCCGGCTTAAACACAGTTGCGACAGTGGATGCGCTTCGCTCCAAGCTTACAGATATCCGACAGGCACTTCCTGCAGGATACCAGATCAGAGTCGTGAATGACCAGTCGACATACATTCGCGCATCAACCAACGCAGTTAAAGAGCACCTCGTGGTGGGCTCTATATGTGCCGCGCTGGTGGTGCTTCTGTTCCTGTGGAACTGGCGAACAACCATCATATCTGGTCTAGCCATCCCAGCTTCTATCATCAGTACATTCACGCTGATATATGCGATGGGCTTTACGCTCAATGGCCTTACGTTGCTTGGACTTACGCTCTCGGTAGGTATCGTCATTGATGACGCTATCGTGGTATTGGAAAATATTTACCGCTTTATAGAAGAGAAGGGCATGCGGCCATTTGATGCCGCCATAGAGGCTACGCGTGAAATTGGCCTCGCAGTTATGGCTACCACCCTATCGCTGGTAGCTATCTTTCTTCGCGTCGCCTACATGACCGGCATTGTGGGGCGATTTCTCAATTCCTTTGGCCTCACAATGGCGTTCGCCATTATGGTTTCGTTGCTTGTTTCTTTCACGCTTACACCCATGCTCTCGTCTCGATGGATCAAGCCGTCAGCCGGTACAGAATCCGATCCTGCAACTGAAGGGTTACCCGTTGGATTACCGACACCAGCAAGTAGCAATCTGCCCCATGATCACCACAATGAATCCAAGCAGCGTGGGGTGTACCACTTCATCGATGTATTCTACACGGGGCTAATTAAGTGGTCACTGCGCCACAGGTGGGTCATTATCCTCATCTGTTTTGGCGTCCTTTTTGTAACTCCAACTGTTCTGCAGCAGGTTCCTAAGAACTTCCTGCCAGATGATGACCAGTCTCAATTCCAAGTAATTGTACGCGCACCAGAAGGCACAAGCCTTTCAAGCACGCGCAACCTGGGAGATAGAATTGCGGCACAAATACGAAAGCTCCCCGACGTAAGTTATACCGTTGATACAATTGGAGACAACGCGCAACAAACCGAGAACGTCGCTACCATCTTTGTACAGATGATAGATGCAACCAAACGCAAGGACAGCTACACACAGGATGACGTCATGCAGATGGTTCGCACAAAGGTTATGCCGCCGTTCGGAAACCTTAGAACGAACGTTGGCCCCATCGCAGCTATATCCACAGGTGCACCGTCATTTGTCATCACGGAGTCGCTAAACGGGCCCAGCCTTACCAAACTTGCTGAGTATTCGCAGAAAGCGCTTACGGAGCTGAAGAAGGTTCCAGGTGTTGTCGATGCAGATACGTCTCTTGTAGTGGGACAGCCAGAGCTAGACGTGCACATAGACCGGCAGAAGGCTGCAGATCTGGGTGTCTCCGTTCAGGATATTTCCAACACCTTGCATATCATGGTTGGGGGCGCTCATATCTCGGACTTCTTTCAGGGAGGTGAGCAGTATGAGGTTCACGTTCGGTCGCTGCTGCCCTACCGCAGTAACGCCCAGGCAATAAGCCAGCTCACGGTACCGTCGACGACAAATGGCAGCGTTCCATTAGATCAGGTAGTTTCGCTGGTGCCTAACACAGGGCCGTCGCAGATTAGTCGCCTTAACCGTCAGCGCAACGTGCTCATAGAATGTAACCTGTTACCTGGTGCCTCACAGCAGGCTGTGTCAGCCAAACTTACTCAGATCCTGAACAATCTGCATATGCCGCCGGAGTACCATGTCATGCCGTTTGGTACCAGCAAGGAACTTGTTAAAGCATTTCTCGCGTTCCTTTCTGCAATGCTGCTGGCGCTCATCTTTATGTACCTGGTACTGGCTGCGCAGTTTGAGTCGTGGCTCCATCCGCTAACGATTATGAGTGCGCTACCACTTACAGCACCGTTCGCAATTCTCTCGGTGCTTATTTTCCACCGGTCACTAAATATCTTTAGTATCCTAGGTACGCTCGTTCTGTTCGGTGTGGTTAAGAAAAACGGTATTCTTCAGGTAGACCACACAAATCAGCTGCGTGCCCAGGGCATGAACCGGTTTGACGCGATTGTTCAGGCAAACAGAGACAGGTTGCGCCCCATACTCATGACGACGATGGCGTTTGTGGCCGGCCTGGTTCCGTTGATTCTTTCTTCCGGAACCGGGTCCGCCACAAACAAGGATATAGGCTACACGGTGATTGGGGGTCAGACCATGAGCCTCCTGCTGACACTTGTGGCAACTCCAGTAATCTACTCGCTAATGGATGACCTATCAATATTTATTACGCGAACGCGTGAAAACCTTGCAGGAGTGTTTCGTCGCAAGTGACAAAAGTTGAACTGTAATAGCAATGCATACGTGGGAGGAACTTTACACCAATGACGCGTTCATCTAGCTTTACACTAATACTGGTCGCGTTGACCTTATCGGGACCTCTAGCGCGAGCACAGGATCAGGTAGTGCCGCAGTTATTAGTCGTACAGCATGGCGCCGCACAACTACCAGTGGCTGTAGTGCCAACGGCTAGGGCCCTCAGGTACCTAGGCAGGTGGGACACCCGCGATTGGCAGGGACCAAAGTGCCAGTGGCCTGATGCTGGATTTGAGTTTCGCTTCCGAGGAACATCTGCCAACGTCGTGATAAGCGATACCGGTAGCGCAAACCAGTTTGAAGTAGTAGTCGACAACAAGCCCACAGCTGTGGTGCAGGATGACACAGGAAAGCACACCTATAACGTCTGCAGTTTCACCAATGCCGGTGTGCACACCGTCGCGCTGTTCAAGCGGACAGAGGCGTTCTTTGGCATCGTACAGTTGCAAGGCATTCAGCTTTCTGCTGGTGGTAAGCTTCTCAATCTGCCACGGCCCACTGGTCGCCGCATAGAATTGATTGGCGACTCTATCAGTTGCGGTTACGGCGACGAATCCAAGAACCAGAACAGCAAGTTCAAGGCGCAAACTGAAAATGCTTATGAAACCTACGGTGCCATAGCGGCACGTCACCTGAACGCAGAGTTTTCAGATATTGCCTGGTCGGGCCGAAAAATGTGGCCAGATGATACGATGCCTTCAATCTACGCTTACTCACTGCCTACCGATACGACTTCAACCTGGAACTATAGCAAATGGGTGCCCCAGGCGATCATCATTAACTTAAGTACCAACGATTTTGGGCGTGGAAATCCCTCGGAAGCCGATTGGACTGCAGCATATAAAGCGTTCATTGCCAGGTTACGTAAACACTTTCCACAAGCCTATATTTTCTGTGCTTCCAGCCCCATGGAATCCGGATCTACGTGGGAGATGGTGCAC
>JAJZFK010000052.1 GCA_021805405.1 bacterium | reverse complement strand
CAAGGTACCCGGCGACCAATTGCTTCCCATCTTAGAACTGCAAGGGAGATGTTATGATTTCGCTGGTGCGTTCGTTTCAATTGAATATCGCAGCATGTGTGGCTGCCTTTGCCGGAGTAATTTTACCGGCATCAACTTTGGCAGCACCTAAACCTGCGCCCCCCACTGTTCCTGCAGCCGCTGCAACGAAAGCACCGGCAGTACCCGCCGTTCCCCCTCCGCCTGTTTTGCCAGATAGCGGGCTGTTAAAACCACCTGTAAACCTGCCTATAAGCGGAATGAGCTCGCCAGCACTTTCGCCTCACGGGCACCGCATATGCTTTACATATAGGGGTAGCCTCTGGATTGTAAATTCTGCTGGCGGTACTGCAAAACGCCTGACTGTTAACCAGAATGTGGATTTCTATCCCCACTGGTCGCCAAACGGCAAATGGATTGCATGCACCAGTTTGCGCGCTGGAAACTTTGACGTTTATCTTGTGCCAACAAGCGGTGGCGAGCCTAGGCAGGTGACACTGGCTAGCAGCAGTGACTGGGGATCAGATTGGTCTGCAGACGGTACTCACATCCTGTTTTACGCTATTGGCAGGGCAGCACGTGTTTCCGGCCAGGCAGAGTCCTCAATTCCCATCATGCAGATAAACCTGCATAACTTGAGAGTGCGCCAGCTAACGAACGATACCCGCGCATTGAGATTTGCAAAATATGTACCGGGTACCCACGATATCGTTTTCAGCCGAGGTGGTGAGCCCTGGTGGCGGCCCTGGTATCGAGGTACGGATGCCTGCCAGCTTATGGTTGAAAACCTGGCATCCGGTCTGATAACTGCAGTGAAACCCTCACGAGACCAACAGTTCTGGCCAATGTGTTCACCGGACGGACGGTACGTGTACTGCGCAACGATCATGGATGGCCAGAATACTCCTAACATCTGGCGACTGCCCCTTCACGGCGGCTCACCATTTCAGGTAACCCACTACAAAACCGATGCGGTTCGCTGGCCAGATTTGGCTCGCGACGGCTCGCTGATGTGCTACCTGTACAACGGCAAAATTTATACCGTGCAGCCTAACGGATCCAAGCCCACTAAACTGGAGATATTTGCTCCTACCGATGCACGCGTCAATCTCGAAACCCATGTGGTACTGCACAGCGGTGCAACAGAAAGTGCAGTATCACCAGATGGAAAAACCATCGCGCTGGTAGTTCAGGGCCAGATATGGACAATGCCATCCGCAGGTGGTGATGCGCACCGTTTAACGCAGAACATTGCGCACAACGCCGATATTGCCTGGTCTCCAGATGGCAAATTGATCGCTTACAGAAGCGACGTTGGTAACCAGCCGGACCTCTACACAATCGACGCTAAAACCGGCAAAACGACACGTCTTACCGATGATATGGCACAGGAACGCGGCCCTACATGGTCACCTGATGGCACGATGATAGCCTTTGCAAAATCTGGTGACAAACCAGGCCTCTATGAAGTACCCGGAAATGGCAGCGGGCCAGAGCGTTTTTTGGCCCCAGGGAACGGCAACAATATTGACAATGGCATCCTGTCGCTTAACTGGTCACCAGATAACCGATGGCTGGCATACTCCAGGTCGGATAGGTTCGATGTTACAGACATCTGGATGGTACCCGCGGTTGGCGGAAACCCGTCAAACATAACCAGATATCCTAACAACAACTATAACCCTATGTTTACCGGCGACGGCCGGTTCCTTGTTTACGTGAGCGACCGGAACGGCATGCCGCAGCTGTTTAGACTGCAACTGGAAAAAGGCGGCGGTCCAGGAATAAAACCAAGTCCTAAGCAGGTACCGGTTAACTTTGAGGATATCACAAATCGATCAATGCTCATCAACACGCCTGCGCCCGTTGAAGACTTCAGCATCACACCGGATGGAAGCCGCATAGTCTTTCTGGCAGGCGGGCAATTCTGGGTCGTTGGCGTGAATGGCACAGCTCTCATGCACGTTTTTGGGCCGGTGCAGGAGTCACCCCATAGCACAATCCAGTTCTCATCGGACGGCCGTAGGTTCTTCTACCTCAGTTCGAACGGCCAGCCTCAGTGGCTGCTCATACCGCCCGGTCCTCCCGCCCAACCAAATGCAATACCGTTCAACGCTTCTTACACCTTTAATCGCCGGCAGATCGAGCTCCAGGCATTCAATGAGTTTTACCGACGATTTGGTGCCAACTTCTACGATCGTCACATGCACGGGGTCGACTGGCCCAAGCTGCGAACCAAGTATGAGCCGCAACTAAACGGCGTGGGAACACCGTTTGAATTTGCGAACCTGCTTAGTGAGATGGTAGGCGAAGTGAACTCGTCGCACAGCGAGATCGCACCTAACTACTCGGCATCTGGCCCGGTTACCGCTACACTGGGGATACACTATGATACAAGCTACGATGGCCCAGGTCTTAAGGTGGTCTCCGTGGTAAAGGATGGTCCGGCCGACAAAGCAAAGTCCCGGGTATTTCCTGGCGACTACATTCTCAGTATAGACGGCAAGTCTGTCGTGATGACCGAAAAGTACTATGAGCTACTGCAGGACAAAGCAGGAAAACCTCTTACACTAGTAGTAAACAACAAGCCTGTGGCTGCAGGTGCACGGACCATTACTGTTACGGCTACCTCACAAGCAGCGCTAGGTGCGCTTAAACTAAAAGATCTCATAGCCAAGCGTAAAGCTGAGGTTGAGAAACTGTCGAACGGCAAATTAGCTTACATCTACATTCCTGCAATGGATGAAGGGTCACTACGGCTGTTCGTTCGCGATCTCGATACGGACGCACTCCGCAAGGACGGTTTAATAATCGACATACGAGGTAACCCTGGTGGAAACACCCATCCACAACTTTTGCAGGCCCTAGCTCAACGGATATACGGCTATAATAGGACACGTGATAGCCTTGTACAGACTGCGCCACCCCGTGCTTTCCATAAACCAACTGTGCTGCTGATCAACCAGAATTCCTACAGCGACGCAGAGGTATTTCCCGCGGGCTTCAGGGCGCTAAAATTGGGCACAATTGTGGGAGTTGCTACACCGGGTTACGTCATTGGTACTCGTGATGCGACGTTGCTGGATGGTACCCACTTCCGGCTTCCAAGCGTTGGTTACTGGGATCTAACCGGGCATACACTGGAGAACCTGGGAGTACAACCAGATATCACAGTCGTACGAACTCCCGCTGAAGCGGCTGCCCACGACGACGTACAGTTAAAAGCAGCTGTCAAGGTGGCTCTGAAGCAGATTGAAGAGCATCCGGCATCGGCACCACCGGTTCTGCTACCCACGAGCGCCAATCCTAATGGCGGCTCGTCGGCCGTTAGCCCTGGTTCTGGAGTGAAATAGTCAATCTGCAGGTGCATAATGATGGCCAGACTTTAGCTCTGGCCATCATTGCTTAGGGAAGTGAATTGAAAACCAACCTGTCGTACAGCTGCACAAGGCTAAACTGGAACGTAGCGGTTCCTTAAAATGAGGGTGCACACACAGGCTGGTGGAAACGGCTAGTCCACCGAGTATCTTTCGCGCCGATCCTCTTTTGCTGGTGCCCTACCCGCGATGACAAGCACAAACTCACCTTTAAGTGTAGTAGGCAGGCGCGACTCTAGCTCGCCAAGTGGACAGCGTATCATAAGTTCGAAGTGCTTGGTAAGGTCGTTAGCAAGTGCTGCATCACGGTCTCCAAACGCTAAGAATGCATCCTGTACAGCCGCCTTTAAACGATGGGGGCTCTCGTAGTAGATGACAGTATGTGGCTGCTCTGCATCCTCGCCAAAAAATCGTTGCCGCTGCCCGCTTTTACGAGGAGTGAACCCTCTGAAAAGAAAACTGTGTGACGGAAGCCCGGAGAGTACTAGCGCCATAATCACTGCGGAAGGTCCGGGAGCCATGGTAATTGCGATCCCGCACTCCATGGCTTTACGAACGACCGTGTAGCCAGGATCGGCGATTCCAGGAGTTCCTGCATCGCTAACTACTGCAACATGCTTACCCTGCTCGCAAAGGTTGATAAGACCAGCCGCAGATGCGAGTTCGTTATGCTCGTGAAATGCCACCATCGGCTTTTTGATATCCAGGTGGCGCAACAGCACAGCGGTCTTACGGGTATCTTCGCAGGCGATTACATCAGCAGATTTTAGCGCCTCGATCGCCCTTAGCGTGATATCTCCCAGGTTACCAATGGGCGTTGAAACTAGTGTGATCACTATCTACGCATTCCAGGGGATGCAGGTGCACCTGTTGTAGGTGTACTAACAACCTTGGGGCGTACAGCTCCAACGTCCACCACTGTGGGAAACGGATAGTAGTGCGTCATGAGAGGTTCGCGGCTGATAACGCGACCGTCGAGTTTCGTGATGCGATACCACAGTGCACGAATATCGGGATGTCCATCGCGCTCAGTTTCGCGCTGCCCAGGTCGCAGGGAATAATCTGGCACGGTCTCAACGGGTACGTCACCGTAGTGTGTGTACGCATGAACCATCTCGATCGTCTGGCCCGGTATTTTGTGGCCGAACAGCGTGAACTGCAATACGCCCCCGTTACCATGGGCGGAAATGTATATCGGCCACTTGCTGCTGTTCTCAAACTGAAAGTCAATTGCGCCGTACGCCACGGTAGCATCCCGGCCGGGCGGTAGGTAGTGGACAGGGAAACCATGGTGCACTCGCTCCACCACCTTGAGCCCTGCGAGGAGCACTGCATTGTAAAGAGTACTGGATGGCTGGCAGACGCCCCCGCCCATACCCGGTTTCAACTGTCCATCGATAATGACGGGGGCCGGCTTAAATCCGTCGCTAGCAACGCGGGGTCCAACGGTTTTGTTGTAAGAAAACACCTGCCCCGGCATAAGCACCGTGCCGTTTATACGGCTCGCCGCAAGTGCAACATTATCACCGCGTGCCCCTACCATATAGTAGGTTACAAAAGACGAGAGTTCCCCGTTTATGGCACTGAGCATCTTGTAGGTTATTGCCGCCTCTGCTGGTTTGGCAACAAGGTCTATTTTAAGGGGTGGCAGAGTTTCGCCGTGTGCACCCGAGCTACCGGTTACTGGTGTGTTGACAGTGGCTTCGCCACCAGGGGTGGGCAAAGAATTCGATGGTGTCCCTGCCGATCCAGACTGAACAGCACTCTCCCTCGCAAGGTAAGAATTCCACGCGCTTGTCAATGCAGCGTAAGAAGCTTGAATATCCACCACACGCCCTGGCTTATCATGCCTTAATCCCAAGCCACCATTTCGCATCGCGAGAATACGGGCGTCCACTGGTAGCCTGTTGAGGTGAAGGGCAGCCTCACGAAGTACGTGCAAGGCGCGTTCACTCACCGTCGACCCCACAGGGGGCACATCGACTGTGTGAACACCCGTTACCCGGGACACTAGTCTTGAAGCAAGGGAAGGCGAACCTGCTGCCGTTGCACTGGCCACTGATCCGGAAATATTGAGAGCGAGACCCATGTGGCGGGCATCCGTGGCAAAGGTATGCGTAGAGCCGTCTGGATCTGTCATAGCGAGAATGATAGGTACGGACTGCAATCGCGCACCAGGACCGCTTAGCGTCGCTGCTGCCTGTGATGCGTTCTGCCCACCAAGCCCCGCACCAAACATTGTAACTCCAGGTTCAATGAGGCCGTTCGGTCGCAGAATAAGTACACCGCCAGCAATCGCCGCGATTACCCCAGCACCACGCAAAATGTTAGTCGCAGCAAACTGCCTGCCGCGTGACAGTCGATTATTATCGGATGAGCGGACGTTGTCTCTGGCAGTCATCGTTATTCCCACTTAAAACTAATCGCCTGGTGCGTAATGAAAATGCGGTCGTCCCTCATGAGCTTCAATGCGCCTTATTAACTCCTCTAACTTCTCACTATGCTGCTCTAGAAGCTCTAACCTCTGGCGCAACTTCCTTATGGTGGCGTCCTGCGGATCTACTACATTGGTTACGTTGTCCATGACCGCGCTATCTACGATGGGAGCGCCGTTTCTCCGGACAATTCTACCGGGAATACCCACTACTGTACAATCGGCCGGTATATCTTTGTTAACTACGGCATTAGCGCCTATTCGGCAATGATCGCCAATGGTAATGGGGCCCAAAATTGCTGCGCCCATCCCTATCATAACACCGTTGCCGATAGTTGGGTGGCGTTTCGCTTTCACCAGGGTAGTACCACCTAGCGTTACCTGGTGGTATAGAAGTACGTCATCGCCAATTTCAGCAGTCTCACCGATGACAACACCATCTCCATGGTCAATAAAAAAGCGCCGGCCAATTACTGCCCCGGGGTGAATCTCAATATGCGTAAAAAACCTAACAACCTGTGACACGACCCTCGCAGCAAGGCGGAAGTGCTTTAACCAAAGCCAGTGGGCAATCCGATGGGCCGTAATGGCATGTAGACCTGGGTATGTAAGGACCTCAAGCAGCGATCCCGCAGCAGGATCCTTGTCCATCACTGTTTTAATGTCTTCACGAAGACGGGAAAACAAAGGCCATGTTTCCTTTCAGTGTAGATGCCAATTTCAAATAAACGCGATAATAGGTAGCTATAATACGTTCATAAGTTCATTTCATGCGGCGATGCTCACAACCTGGTAGATTCTACACAGAAAACCTAGTATACCTTAAGCTATGCATCAACCACATTATGACGGTCGCCGACAAATATACATCTACCCCGCCAAGGAGTACGTAATATGAGTTTCCCTCAGGTTAGACTACGACGATTAAGATCTACGCCGCTTATGCGCGATTTTGTAGCCGAAAATCACGTTAGCACAACCGATCTCGTCTACCCAATGTTCGTTACAGAAGCGCGCGAAAGCAGTGACATAGCGGCAATGCCAGGTATTAGGCGCCATACCATAGACGACCTGTGTAATGAAACCAACCGGGCCATGGCAGCTGGTATTCGCGCGGTTATGCTGTTTGGCATACCGAATGAAAAGGACGATATTGGCAGCCAGGCCTACGCCGAAGGTGGCATTGTTGCGCGCGCCATACGAGCACTGCGCCTGGCAGCTGGAAATGACCTGCTAATCATTCCCGATGTCTGCCTGTGCGAATATACCAGCCATGGTCACTGCGGTGTGCTACGCAATGGCATGGTGGTAAATGACCTCACACTGGAACTTCTAGCGCGCGCATCCGTCTGTTATGCAGAGGCCGGAGCAAGTGTAATCGCGCCATCGGACATGATGGACGGACGCGTTGGGTTTATAAGGGATGCTCTGGACAGCGAAGGATTTGAAAACCTGCCGATAATGGCATATAGTGCAAAATATGCGAGCGCATTTTACGGCCCTTTTCGCGAGGCGGCTGGTAGTACACCAGAATTTGGAGACAGGCGTAGTTATCAGATGG